>CAYUBK010000126.1:0-6431 GCA_964442955.1 uncultured Zetaproteobacteria bacterium
CCCGCTCACGGTCAAATTGCTGCAATACGGATTTCTCCCAAGTATCTGGCATGGCTGTATGATGGTTACGCGCTTTTAAGCTGACTCGTTTGATGATCCAGCCGGTTTTTTTACTTAATTGCGCTGCCAATACCGGAGCAGCCCTGGAACAGACTTCAATAGCATGAGTTGGTCCGCCATGCTGCAATGCCTGCTTTAATTGCGGCTTGAGCATGCCAACGAATTGTCTCACTATAGAGACTGCCTCTTGTTGCAAGGAAGCCTGTTGTTGGGTATTTATATCTGGTTTGGGCTGGCAAGCACCAAGCAACAATGAAATACATAGAACAAGCATAAACCTAAATAACATGAAAAACCTCCCAACCGGAAAACTTTTCATATACTAATAATATACTTTAAGGGTGTCTGTGACAAAGTCACACTAGAGTATCTTTAGCCCGGATGACCATAAATACTGCTGCGCCTTCGCATACAGCTCTTATTTATTACCTTCAGAATGAGGCCGCATCATCGTCTAGTGGCAATTCTGACAATATGTGCGTCGAATGGCTTCTATATCAACAGTTGCCTTCGGCAGTTGTAAATCCATCGACTCCAGATATTCCACCACAATACGCGATACAATCAGATTACGATACCATTTATGATTCGATGGCACGATAAACCAGGGCGCGGCTTTGCTGCTGCAATGGTCGAACATATCTTCAAATGCCTGCCGATAATTCTCCCAATGTTCTCGCTCCCTGAAATCGGCCTCGCTCACCTTCCACCAGCGCTCCGGATCATCCAGTCGTTTTTTCAGACGCAGGAGTTGCTCCTGCTTACTGATATGCAGATAGAATTTGAGAATATGCGTGCCGCTCTCAGTTAGATGGCGCTCAAACTGTTGTATCGCCCTGTATCGCTGTTTGCATTCATCCTTGTCGATCATGCCATGCACGCGCGTCACCAGCACATCTTCATAATAGGAGCGATTGAAGATCACCACCTCGCCCTTTGCCGGCGCAGCCCGGTGCGCCCGCCAGAGGAAATCGTGCGCCTGCTCCTCCGGCGTGGGCTGTTTAAACGTCTGCACCCGGCATCCCTGCGGGTTCATATAGCCCAGCACATGTCTGATGATCCCATCCTTGCCGCCGGCATCCATGGCCTGCAAACAGATCAGCAGACTCCGGCCAGATTCCGCATAGAGCCGGTACTGCAAATCCCGCAGCCGCTCCGCATAATGCCGGATCAGCGGCTCTGCTTCTTGCCTGTCCAGTATCTCATCACTGCCGTCCGGATCAATGTCGTCAAGGTGGACTGGGTGGCCTGAACGAACCCTGAATTTTTTACTGAATCGCATAGCGCCCCTCCTGATATCTAAACAATAAACGGCGCCAGCAGAATTGCCATCATACTCAACACTTTAAGCATCGGATTAATGGCCGGGCCGGCGGTATCCTTGAATGGATCGCCGACCGTATCGCCCGTCACAGCCGCGGCATGCGCCGGAGACCCCTTACCGCCAAAATGACCCTGTTCGATGTATTTTTTTGCATTGTCCCAGGCCGCCCCTCCCGTCGCCATGAACAGAGCAAGCATCAGGCCGCTGCAAACCGCGCCGATCAGGATGCCCCCCAACAGGCTGGTAGCTGAGCCTGCAGGCCCAAGCGGCGCCCAGATCAGCCAGATAGTCAGGGGCACGCACACCGGCAGCGCTGCCGGCGCCAGCATGCCTCGTATTGATACCATGGTTAACATAGATACCGCCCGCGCATAATCCGGTTTTACTTCACCTTTCAAAATACCGGGCTCGGCCTTGAACTGACGACGAACCTCCTGCACGATCTGCGATGCCGCCAATCCCACCGCATCCAGCGCATAGCCGGAAAACACAAACGGCATCAGACATCCGACAAACAGGCCGGCCAGAACATAAGGATTGCTGAGCGAAAAGTCGCATGAACCGCCATATTGAATGACTTCCAGTTCAAATACGACAAACAACGCCAGTGAGGCCAGCCCGGCGGAACCGATAGCGAACACCTTGGTCAGAGCTTTGGTGGTATTGCCTGCGGCATCGAGCACATCGGTTACTTCCCTGATCTGATCCGGCAGGCCGGCCATTTCGACAATACCACCGGCATTATCCGTTACCGGCCCGAAGGCATCCACCGAGATCACCACCGGCGTCATCGCCAGCAGAGCGCAGGTTGCAATCGCAATGCCATAAACGCCCGCCAGGGCATAGGCCGTGACAATACCTGTTGCAATGGCAAGCGCGGGAACAATGGTGGATTTCATACCCACCGCCAGACCGGTAATGATATTGGTGGCATGTCCGCTTGTCGATGCTTCGGCAATGGACTGCACCGGTCGATAACGCGTGCCGGTTTGATAATCCGTCGTCAGCACCATGCCCAGACCCACGCCAAGACCGGTCAGAGCGGCAGCGAATAGCGTATGCCCGGAAAAATGCGCGCTAGTCGGCCCCAGCCAGACATCCACCAGATAAAAACCGGCAACGCCGGCTGCCAGCGCAGCCACCAGCCCCCGCGTTAGCGCTGACAACACACGCCCGTTGCCCGGCAAGTGGGCGCACTGAATGCCGACCAGACTGGCCAGCATGCCCGCACCGCCAATTGCAAGCGGGTAAACAAGCGCCGCCTTATCACCCGGCATCGACCAGTTGGCCACCAGCATGGCTGCTATCAGCGTCACGGCATAGCTTTCAAACACATCTGCCGCCATACCGGCGCAATCACCGACATTGTCACCGACATTATCGGCGATCACGGCCGGATTACGCGGATCATCTTCGGGGATGCCATGCTCGATTTTTCCGGACAGGTCAGCGCCGACATCGGCCGCCTTGGTGAAGATGCCTCCGCTCAGGCGCGCAAAGATACTGACCAGCGAAGCGCCAAAGCCCAGACCAGCCATCGGGGCCAGATCCACCGGCCCACCGTCATATACGAGAAAGTAATAAAACCCACCCACAACCAGCAGCACGAAACCGCCGACCATAAAACCGGTCACCGACCCCGCCCGCAACGCCACCTGCAATGCCTCGGACAGACCCGTCTCAGCTGCGCGGGCTGTCCTTACATTCGCCTGCACCGATACACTCATGCCAGCAATCCCGGAAAACGATGAAAACAGTGCGCCAATCGCAAAACCGAGCGCGGTTAAACCGCCCAGTCCCAGATAAAGCAATACGCCGATGCCAAGTCCGACCAGCGCGATCACACCGTACTGGGTGCGGATAAACGCTCCCGCCCCGTCACGGATGGCCATATAGGGCGGCAGCAAGCGCCCGTCTCCAACAGGTTGCGCCAGCACCCAGCGTGCGCACCAGCCGGCATAAACAATTCCGGCCAATGATGCGAGCAGAATAAACAACCAGAACCATTCACTCATGACCCTTCTCCTTTCTCCCGCCTCTGAGCTTCACTCGTGTTCGTTCGTGTATTGCTTATGTTTATAAGCTGCAAAGCATCTGCCACTGATGTCACGAATTCTCACGATTGATTTCGTAAACAGTCATGATCGCGCCCATGGACGAGCTCGCACCTAGGGAAGTGCTGATTTGATCAGCACTTCCCTAGCCCGGATTAATCAGCGGCATGGCCCAGCGCATCCGCCACTTTGCGCAATACTGCTTTGTTTACTTTCAGGTTGTTGCGATAGTCCAGACTGTCCGTATTGCCGATCTCATAGCGCAGATCGGACAGATAACTTTCCAGCGCCGCCCTTAAAATATCCCGTTCCTTGTCAGTCAAATCCAGATTCACCATAGCCTTCTCCTTATTCAGATATATTCAGATAAACCTGTAACCGGCTTACTAATTGCTGCAGTTGCGGCAAAGCCGACTCAAACTCCGCTTTCAATTTGACACGCTCGCTCGCCAATTTCGCATATGAACGCGCCGCCCGGCGGTGACTCTCCAGCAACCCTTCTGCGCACTGGGGCTCACATTCCCGACAACGTGAAACGCCGATTTGCTGGAAGGTTTTCAGATCTGTAGGGCAATCGGCATCAATCATCGATGTGCGAATGGTATCAAAGTTCGCCTTATGCGCTTCCAACAATCGTGCAAAGCTGGAATTCATTTCAGAGAATTGATCCAGTTGCATACGATGATCGGGCAATGCACTTTGCAACTCGTACATCAATCCTACCACTTTCTGCTCACAGTCCTTCCAGTTTTTGTACTCATCCATCCAAGCACGATAATCATGATGCCAGAGCTCATGCTCCTGCTTACATTGAGTACGACATGCTTCGTAATTATCCACCATCGCTATACTCCTCATGCTCCTCAGCCAAAGTCTTTTCAAGCTCTAGGACATGCCGGATTGTGCTCAGCACCGTATCCGGATTTAGACTGATGGAATCGATTCCGATGCGCACCAGAAACTCAGCCATTTCCGGATAATCGGACGGTGCCTGCCCGCAGATGCCGGAATGCCGCCCGTTGCGAGCAGCGCCCTCCACCGCCATGCGAATCATGCTCAGCACGCCCGCATCGCGCTCATCGAAATCGAAAGCGACCAGCTCCGAATCCCGATCCACGCCAAGCGTCAACTGCGTCAGATCATTGGAACCAATTGAGAAGCCATCGAACAGTTCGGCAAAAGCATCAATCTGAATAACATTATTGGGAATTTCACACATGACATAAATTTCCAGCCCGTTAACGCCGCGCCTGAGCCCGTTCCTGGTCATGGCTGCCAGCACCCTTTCACCCTCGACCACCGTGCGACAGAACGGGATCATCAGACGCACATTGGTCATACCCATCTCATCTCGCACCCGCTTCATGGCGGCGCACTCCAGTGCAAAACCCTCGGCATAGGCCGGACTGGTATAGCGAGCCGCGCCCCGGAAGCCGAGCATCGGATTGTCTTCTTCCGGCTCGAAACATGTACCGCCCGTTAGCGCAGCGTACTCATTGCTCTTGAAATCGCTCATGCGCACGATACACGACTTTGGATAAACCGATGCTGCAATCGTCGCCACGCCTTCGGACAGCGTCCGGACAAAGAAGTCAGCCGGACTGTCGTACGCCGCCGTCATGGCGGCAATCTGCTGGCGTGCGGCATGATCCAGCTTCTCGGGATGAATCATAGCCATCGGATGCGCCTTGATCGACTGATTGATAATGAATTCAAGGCGCGCCAGCCCTATCCCGTCTACCGGCAGGGAGGCAAAACTAAACGCCCTGTCGGGATCACCCAGGTTCATCATGATCTGCGTATGCGGATGGCCCAGTTCGCCCAAATCCGTATGTTCGATATTAAACGGCAGTTCACCGGCGTAAATAACACCCACCTCGCCCTCTGCACAGCAGATGGTGACGTCCTGCCCGTTGAACAGCACCTCGGTCGCATTACCCGCGCCGACGATAGTCGGCACGCCCAGTTCACGCGCCACAATCGCCGCATGGCAGGTGCGGCCGCCCCGATTGGTAACAATGGCAGATGCCCGTTTCATGATCGGCTCCCAGTCCGGGGTAGTCGTATCGGCCACCAGCACTTCACCGCTCTGAAAATCTGCCAGCTTGCGCGCGTCATCAATCACCCGAACTTTTCCTGACCCGATCCGGGTTCCGATCGCTTTACCCTGCGCCAGAACCGTTGAATGCTCTTTGAGATGATATATTTTAAGCACATGACCTTTCTTTTGCGATGCCACAGTCTCCGGGCGCGCCTGCACCATATACAGGAGACCATCCACGCCGTCTTTCGCCCATTCCATATCCATAGGCCTGGATTGTCCGGCCTGTGTGGAATAGTGATCTTCCACCCTGATCGCATAATCGGCCAGTGTCATAATATCGCTATCCGTAATGCAAAACCGGCTCCGCTCCACCGCACTGGTATCCACATTACCGGTATGCCCGGTCACGACACCGCCCGCTGCGCTCGCATCGACAAACACCATCTTCTGTTTTTTATTGCCCAGCCGTCGCTTGAGCACGGCGCGATAGCCATGGCGAAATGCCGGCTTGTGCACGTAAAAACTGTCCGGATTAATCGCGCCCTGCACGACATTTTCACCCAGCCCCCAGGCGGCATTGATAAACACCACATCATTGAATCCCGTTTCGGTATCCAGTGAAAACATCACACCGCTGGTGCCGATATCACTGCGCACCATCTTCATCACCACCACCGCCAGATAGACCTTGAAATAATCGAAATGATTGTCGTATTTATAATGAATGGAGCGATCTGTAAAATTGGAGGCCAGACAGTCTTTGTAGGCGTCGATCAGCGCATCTGCACCGCTGATATTCAGATAGGACTCATTCTGACCGGCGAACGAAGCTTCAGGAGAATCCTCTGCCGTGGCTGATGAACGCACTGCCAGGGAGATATCATCACCGTATTTATCTTTGAGTGCTGCATAGGCCGCCACGATTTCTTCATGCAGGTCAGCCGGCAGA
>CAYUBK010000127.1:0-6398 GCA_964442955.1 uncultured Zetaproteobacteria bacterium
ATATTTTATAATTCATGTTTCCCACCCCGATATCCTGCATCGTGTTAAGTATAGTACAGCCATAGAAAAAACGTAATTTAAACAATTAAAAAACATTAATCAAGAAAAAGAATTGCATGAATTCAGGCCACATATCTTATTATTTTTAAAAGCAAAATCCCCTCACCTATATAGCTATTAAGCGGACGCCAAAACAACCAGATCGTCCCATAGAAATATCCTTGCTCAATATTCGAAATAACGCGTGGCGCAGGGCTCAAGTTACGGGTGCGGATACTAGATTCCGACAGCAGGGTTTATAATAGACGAAAGTTAGTTTGTTTTGTGAACTAAAGTGAACCCACACGACACATAAAAACAACAGCTCCATAAATTGTTATTTTATCGGGTTTGCCAATCATCATGCTGCTGCGTATATTTTTCGCATGCCCCCTTCGAAAAACATTGTAATCCCGGTCGATAAAGGCGCTTACCAGGAAACCCCTGACAACAAGTTGAATAAGCTTATCGAGCTTGAACTTATTCACACACTCTATCGAAACTTTCCGCTCCCCCTGACTGCTTCAGTTGTATTCGCAATGATTGTGGCATGGACGTTCTGGGCCCAGCAATCGCACAGCTTTCTGCTGGGCTGGTTGGGCGCAATTCTCTTTTTATCTGCGCTCAGGGGCTTGTTCCTGTACCAATTTTCCCGGCTGAAACCAGGGGCGAATACAATACGAAAATGGGCCTGGCTATTTACGGTAGGCGCATTGCTATCGGGCCTTGTATGGGGCGCATTGCCCTGGTTGATTCTTGATACATCTTCCACATTTAACACCCTTTTTGTCATTCTGGCCATGCTCGGAATCATTGCCGCCACTATGGGAACCCATGCAGCATTTCTGCCTGCCTATTTCTCCTTTGCCATCCCTGTAGCGGTATTGCTGGCCAGCCGTCTAGAGCTTGAAAGCAGCGGCTTCCATGTCTTTACTTACATGATGGTGCTGTTTCTTGTGGTGTTTTTATTTTCCTCAACGAATTATTGTCACTTGATGAAAGCATCCATCCGCCAGCGCTTTGAAAAGATGGATCTGATCCGGGCGCTGGAAATAAAAAACAGGGAAGCGGAAACGGCCAACAGGGATAAGTCCAGATTTCTGGCTGCGACCAGTCACGATCTACGCCAACCTTTGCATGCGCTGGATCTCTATCTTGCCGCCCTGTCCCGCAGTCCGGATCAGCAAGAGCGCCGCCAACTCACTGCGCAAGCCCGGTTATCTAGTAAAGCACTCGGGGAGCTGCTCAATGCCCTGCTGGATATTTCACAGCTGGACACCGGGGCTGTGGAGGCTCGGATATGCACCACCAGCCTGCCGGAGATTATCAGAGAAGTTGCGGGGGAATGCGTGCCTGTTGCCTCTGACAAAGGCTTACAGATGCGTTGGCACATTCCCTCACGCTGTGAGGTGCAAACTGACCCGGTGCTATTCCAGTGCATGCTGCGCAACCTGATTTCCAATGCTATACGCTATTCCACGGAAGGCGGCGTATTGGTAGGCGTTCGCAACCGAAACGGCCTGGCCCGCGTTCAGGTCTATGATACCGGGCCGGGTATTCCCGAACACCAGCTTGAGCAAATTTTTTCAGAATTTCACCAGCTGGACAATCCTGAGCGCGACCGCAGCAAAGGGCTCGGACTCGGGCTTGCCATTGTTCGAAAGCTGTCACTGCTACTCAATCACCCTGTACATGCCCATTCACGGCCAGGCCGGGGTTCATGCTTTTCGATTGATCTCCCTATGCGCAAAGTTGAAGATGCATACAAGCAAACAGCGGCTTCTGAAAATGAAGCGACGGATGTCTCGGGCCTGTTTGTGCTGGTTGTGGATGATGACCGTACCATTCTTAACGCCACCTGCGCCTGGCTACGCAGCATGGGTTGTGAAGTGCTGCTGGCAGAAAGTTGGAATGATGCGCTTGCCGAATTGAAGCAACACCCTTATCCGGTGCCTGACGTCATTGTTTCCGACTACCGTTTGCGTTCACAGCTTTCAGGGATTGATGTGGTGGATTCGGCTCGGGGTTATTTTGCCAGCCGGATTCCCGCCATCATCATCAGCGGCGATATCAGCGCGGAAACCACCAGTCTGGCGCACGATGCCGAATGTTATTACCTGAAAAAGCCTGCACAGGAAGCATCTCTGCTGAAGCTACTGATGCAGATTGCACATTCAGGGCCTGATTAGCCGGCTATCCCCAGAATTTCACGGGCCTTGATGCCAGCCTGGGTGCGATTACTCACATTCAGCAGGTATAGCAACTCGCTGACATACTGTTTGACCGTGCCTTCGCGCAAACTCAGCGCCGCAGCGATATCCCTGTTTGTGCGCCCTTGCGCCAGGTGCGCCAGAATCTGCTCCTGCCGTACAGTCAACGATGCCGATTCGGCGTTCAGCGCCTGTAAGGGTATCCATATGCTGCCATCAAGCACTTGTCGAATCGCCTGAATCATCTCCTGCGCAGCAGCCGATTTTGGCAAATACCCCGCTGCTCCGGCCTGGATACAGTTTTGCATCACAGCAGCTGACTCTTCAGCCGATACAACCAGCAGCTTCATGGCAGGAAATCGACCTGCCAAATTGCGCACGGTGGATGCGCCTTTCATGCCCGGCATTTTCAAATCAATCATCACCAAACGGATATCTTCATGGCGCTCCAGTAGATTTTCCGCTTCCAACAAACCGACCGCGCAGCTGATCACAAACTCGTCATATTGAGCCAACAGCGAACGGACGCCGTCCCGAAATAGCCCATGATCATCCGCAACCAGTATATGCATAGGCACCAACATTACGAAACTAACTTTAGCGCGTCAACCAAACTAACTTTCGTCCATTACAAATGCTACTTCCGCCCCCTAGGCTTCCGTCCACAATCAATTCAGCGCGCGGCATTTAATATAAAAAGCGGACGCGCTAGGGAGGCTATGCGTGGATTCAAAGGCTGAAAATCAAACCAGACATCAAAGCATCAATCACAAACGGGTTTATCGCCTTCAGGTTATCGGCGGCCTGATCATGATTCTAATAGTAATGGTTTTAATGGATCTTGTTTCGGGTTGAAATCGCATCGTGTTGGTTTTACAAATTCATCAATACGCGCTGCTTTTCCGCCCCAAATCAGTTGAGAGAGGCACCCCGGGCATCTTTTTAAAAAGTCTGGGTTCAAACGGTGGCGGCCTGTTAGTTTTTAAATTACGAAACCCTTTGGCAATACGGCGCGCTGCCAGAGCCACAGTTCCGAGCAACGCATTCCGGCTTTGTTCCGGATTATCCAACAGATCGGAAAAATTCTGATAGGCGGCGTCAGGATCTACCCCCGGCAAAAATGAGGCTTCGCCATAGCCCAACGACATAATTTTCAGTGTGCCCGCATCAAGCCCTATGGCAAACCGGTCACTATACAACACATTCCGACTAACCGGGTCAATCAGTTCCGCCTGTACGAAAATAGATGGCAAAAATGGTGCACTTAAACCTTTAGACCAAAAACCCATCTGCTTCAGCTTGATACGGAAAATTGCATCCGTTCGATCCAGTATTTTTTTCTGATTTTTTTTGTAATAATCCCAATAGGCTTTTTGCGATAAGCCAATCTTATAACCCCGATCGGTCAATGCCTCTGCCAGCGTCTGCGCAAACAGATTGATACACATTTCATGCACTTGCCCGGCCCGCTTCTCATATTCATAGGCATGATCGGCTACCATCACGGCATCCAGCAACAACCCGGAACTACCCATCACAGCAAACACCGGATTCAACCGCCGAATCAACAAAATATTATCTGTCTCCAGCTTGGCCAACTCGATCGTTTTTACATCTGCCGTCAGCACCGGTTTCAAAGGAATCTTCGCCAACCCGCATGAACACAGGAGCACTGTAGCGAGTAATACAGTGCTTCTAAAAAAGCACTTTATTTTAGTTAATTTATCACAAACATACAGCTTATTTTTTCGGGACAACAGAATCCCGCAATCGATTGCCACCGCCCATCTTCTCCCGGTAAAAGTAGCGCCAAGCATACGAGAGCAGGCAAACATCGCAAGTTGTTCCAATCCGACTATTTCATTCCGACCGGAGTAGCCCGTTGCTGTAGGCATGCTAAATCGGGTGTGGCCAAAATCAAAACGCCATTCTCAGCACTGGATAACACTTCGCTTTTCCGGCCTACATTTTGCATCCTTCGACATGACGCGATAAACTGCGCTGATGTATTTAAGAAACGTACCCGCCCTTATCTGCTGCTGCCTTTTGCTGGGCCTGTCCATGATCTGCGATATGCCATCATCATATGCAGCAACGGATATCTACTTTGCACGACATGCCGAAACAATGGGTAATCTTACCCATCACCACAGCCACAAAAATGATCGTACGCTTTCTCCCGCAGGAAACAGGCAAGTAAAAAAACTCACACGCAAGCTAAACTCACTCAACTTCGATTATATTGTAGTCAGCCCTAAAGCCCGGGCACTGAAAACTATTTCACCCTATTTGAAAAAGCATCGCATGGTGGCCGAAATCTGGCCTGAACTGGCCGAGTGTTGCTGGCAAAAACAAAGAGAAGTATCGGCCGGAAAGCCTGAGCGCGGAGCGCGAATCAGGCTTGAATCATCAATGAAACCCTATTTCACATTTGCAAGGGAGAATGACCGTTTCAGCTATCATACGCGTGGTTACGGACAAGGCATGCTACAAACATTTATGGCGGCCGAAAAGTTAAAACAACGTTTTGCAGGCTCAGGAAAGCGCATTTTGGTAGTCGGACACTACCATGCCGGTTCACGCCTCATCGAAATCCTGCAAAATATCGATCCCATTGGCCGATATAAAATTCCCAACACCCAGTTGCTCCACTTGCGTGAAAACAGCAATGGAACGTTCTCCCTGCTCAACAACCAGTGATGAACGGTACAACCAGACATATTTGCGCTGTTTTACTCAGCCTTTTCCTATTCGCCACGCCCGCACTGGCAGACCATACAGAGCAATGCCTGCAATTGTATTACACAAAAGCCTATGCCAAAGCGTTGCCTTTTTGCACACTGTCCGCAGAAAAAGGAAACAGCCAGTCGCAATATGTGCTCGGGCTCATGTACAGTGATGGCTTAGGTGGTGTAAAAAAGAACAAGCCCGAAGCCATTAAATGGTTACGCGCAGCCTCCGGACAGGCTCATGCAGCTGCACACTATAAACTGGTAAAACTGGAAAATGAACCTGATTTGCCTGTTCAGAGTATGGATTATTATATAAGCAAGCAGCATGGTGCCGGAGCGCCCATTCGACCATCAGGGCAAGATCAAGAGGCCACTTCCAGCGATCAACATTCAGCCGCACTTTTTCCGCCAGCGCCCACAACTGCAGACTCGACGATGGTGCATGGCGACAGATCCACAGCCTTCAAAAAACAACCGGAAATTCAACTGCCACAAAACAGGGATAAACCAGCCATACAAACTGCCAGCACCCCGCCTGCCATTGCCCATACAATAAAGGCGGTTCGACAAAGCACACTGCCTGATGACAAAGTCTTGTATCGCCAACATCTCATCGCAGCAAAGCAAGGGGACGCCAACGCCCGCTTGATGCTGGGCCTGTTCTATCTCGAAGGCCGCGGTGTTCAGCAAGATTCGGCCCGTGCTACGAGTCAGGTCAAACTGGCGGCCAAGCAGGGGCAGGCTCAGGCTCAGTTTTGTCTGGGGCTGATGTACTATGAAGGCCGTGGCTCAATGATAGAAAATAAAAAAATGGCCGAGCACTGGTTGACCAAGGCAGCCACGCAAGGACTGGCAGATGCGCAGTACAGCCTGGGTCAAATCTATGCTAATAACGAAAAGAATGAGTCGGAAGCCATCAAGTGGTGGCGTAAGGCAGCCGCGCAAAAACACGCCAAAGCGCAACATAACCTGGCGATTGCTTATTTAACCGGCAAGGGGGTACGGGAAAATCGTGACAAAGCCACCGCATGGTTTATCAAGGAAGCTGAACAGGGTGACCCTCAAGCACAGTTCAACCTGGCTCGACTTTACAGTGAAGGAGAGTGGCTTAGCAAAAGTGGCCAGGATGCAGCCACATGGTTCTATCAGGCCGGTGCAAGCTGGTTAATCATGAAACAGCCGGGCAAGGCGCGCCAATCCGCTGAAAAAATCAGACAGCTAGCCAACGAACAACATTTAACCGCGCCCAACCTGTTTCTTGCCGATGTATTGGACAGGAAAATCACAGAAATTGACGCACAGTAAACAGGTCATTTCATCCTGAATAATTAATAATTGCATGCCGCTATCGCTATCGCTATGGTTCGCCGCCCTATAAAAAGGAAAGAGAAATAAAGAGGAATAACGTTCATGTCTT
>CAYUBK010000128.1:0-6365 GCA_964442955.1 uncultured Zetaproteobacteria bacterium
ATCAATTTCCTGCATGATTCGATTCGTTTCGGTCAGGGCGACAATGATTTTCTGATAGTGCAGAATATCATCGAACGACAATTTGCGCCCGGTTCGATCTTTGAGCCATTTTTGCGCCGGTTGATAACCACCGATATAGAACTCCCATGCAATCAGCGGCACACCCTCGAAATACTGCGCATCGTTAATCCACACCTTGCCGTGTGTATCCGATTCCGGCTCAAAACCGGGGCTGGTTTTGGTGATTTTCCGGCTGATGATATGATCGCCATCGGCGGGGTAACGGGTGATATAGTGTTCAACGGTTGGGGATTCGAGCAGATGGATTTGTCGCAATTCGCCGCCGAGTTTCACCAAACGCCAGAACAGATTAGCATCTTTTGGATAGGGAATGCGCGGAAAATCGATTTTGAGGAGTTCTTTGTAAGTTTCACGGTAAGTCGGGGAGTGGAGCACTGCATAAATATAATCCAGCAGATCAATCGGAGCGAACTTGCCAGCATCGCCTGTTTTTTCAGGCTCAAACTCTAAACCCAAACTGCTGGCAATGGCTTCAACGATTCTATTGTCTAAATTGGGAGTGCGTTTATTGACTGCACTTAAACTTTGTTGCTTATCCGTAGCAGGATATTGGTATAAAGGAGCTACACTTTCTCCCCCTTTATTATCTGAACGAATGAATCCATCAGCAATTATGTTGTTTGATATATACACATACAAACCCATAGCTTCTGGGGATTGTCTTCTGAAAACCAAGCCATTATTTACCCCGAAAAGAAAGTGTTGCATGACGTCTTTTCGAGGTCTTTCCAAAAAAAAGGCATTGTAATAAATGAATCTATTGTCGAATGGTCTGTAACTTATAGGTTGTATGAAGGCGCTCGAAAATGCTACAGCTTTGGCTTGAGTTGGCTCAATTTTCCAACTTTTGTTTTCTTTCAGTCCGTATTTGGCTTGTATTGCTTCTTTTGACAGCAAAAAGAAATCTTCGATTTTCCTAGATAATTTGTTTTTATCTGAATCAATCACAAATGCATCGCGCGAAGTTACTGTTCCCACATTATTTACTGGAAAGAGGTTTTGAAGGCCGAAACCATGATTATATTTACTCGCAGCTTCAAAGTCTTTGTGAACCATGAAATACATGGGTGCTATTTTTGGTAGACACTTAAACAGGATGCTTTGGATGGAGTTTCCAAACAAGTATTCGTACTTAGCATCGCGATCACCATACAAATCAAAGTGATTTACTTCTGCCAAGTCGCCAGCTTTCTTTTTTCCTGTTTTTACTAAGAAACTAATA
Organism: uncultured Zetaproteobacteria bacterium; assembly: GCA_964442955.1. Lineage (GTDB taxonomy): Bacteria > Pseudomonadota > Zetaproteobacteria > Mariprofundales > Mariprofundaceae > Mariprofundus. The sequence goes on from CAYUBK010000128.1 coordinate 1,304, forward strand.
GCTACGCCTTGCTGAATATCGAATACATTTTCATCCTTGGTGCCATCAGGAGCTTTTTCCTTTTTCTTGCTGTTGCCATGCAAATCAATGGTATAAATCTTGTCGTAGGTTTTGAGCAGATTCCAGCGCATGCCGCGAAAAGTCGGGTTGTCCAGAAATCCATGCGGGTTAATAAAGGCCAGAATGCCTTCACCATTCTTTTCGATGAAGTGTTGGCCGTAGCGTATGAATTTCACATAATCATCATTGATCCATTTGGGATTGCGCTCTTTTAACTTTTCCTTGCCGCCGGGTTCCTTTTTGTAGTCCTCCATCATCGTCATGATCCAGTCGCCTTTGTTGGCACTTTCCCCGCTATACGGCGGATTACCCATCACCACCATCACAGGCGTATCGCGTTTGATGTGGTTGGCTTCATTGGCTTCGGTGCTGAGCCATGAGGAAAAGAGCGTGCCGGTATCGGGATGATGCTCTTCCAATGAATTGGTCAGGTAGATATTCAGGCGCTGCTCTTTGTTGGCCACAAAGCCGGTTTCGCGCAGCAGCATATCCAGCTTCAAATGCGCCATGGCATAAGAGGCCATCAGTAATTCAAAGCCATTCAGGCGCGGAATCAGATGTTCATCGACATAACTGCTCCACGCGCCCTGCATGGCCTTGAACTTGCCGTTGTAGATGAATTTGACCACTTCGGCGAGGAAGGTGCCTGTGCCGGTGGCAGGGTCGAGCACCTGAACCTTGTGCACCTCTTTTTCAACCAGCGTATAGCCGCTTTGACCTTCGACCTTCTTGCGTTTGTCGCTGGTGGGTTGCTTGAGTTTGACCGTTGTCTTTGTGGTATCGGCCAGACCGTCTTTCAGACCGAACTCTGTTTTGAGAATTTCATCCACGCCGCGCACAATGAAGTTCACCACCGGTTCCGGTGTGTACCAGACACCTCTGGATTTTCTTAGTTTCGGATCATATTCGGCAAGGAATGTTTCGTAAAAGTGGATGATCGGATCATGGGTTTGCGTTGCTTTTCCGAAGTTTTTTAGCAGCGCTTTTACATCGGTGGCACGAAACACATCGGCCAGATTATCCACCGTGGTTTTGATGCGCTCATCAATATCTGCCCCGGCCACATGATTGAACAGCTTGCGCAAAAATGGATTGCTTTTGGGGATCAGTTCAGCGGCTTCCTGACGGCTAAATGTGTCCAGCGTATCATCATGCAAGCGGGCGGCAAACATGCCATAGGTCAGGGTTTGCGCATAAATATCGGCAAAAGCCTGTGGTTCAAGATCGTGAATCAGAACATCCTTGAAGGTTTCGAATTGCTGTTGCAGCGCCGTATTATCCTGCGTCTGTTCATCGGAAGTGATCGCTTTTTCGAGAATTACCTGCAACAAACGCGCTTTGGCAGCCATCATGGAGGCTAGCTTTTTGGGCGATTTAATGGTATTGCCGATGTATGTGCAGAAATTTTGAATCAAGCCTGTGAATTCATCAAAGCATTCGGGGCTGGCGATGATGTTCCCATCCTGAATATCGGCGATACGGATTTCATGCACCAACTCGCCACTTTGATAAAAGCGGAACCATAAATAATCGGTGATAATCAGATTATCCAACGCTTTGCGATAGCGCTCGAATTGTTCTTTGTATGTCTTGCTGCTTAAGTCCTTACCCACATCCTTGGCTTCAATAAAACCAATCGGGATGTTTTTTCTGGTAATGACATAATCCGGATTGCCGCAGTCGGTCACCTTTGACGGCTCATTGGTGACTTCCACTTGCGGGACAAGCTCGCGAATCAATGATTCCAGATCACCCCTATAAGCATGCTCGCTGGCGATGCCAGATCTGTAGCGATTGTTCACAGTCTCAATATACCGACTTAAACTCAACGTGCCTCCCGGTTCCCAAGCACTACTTTGTCAGGGATGCTGATGATTGAAAAGCATTGGCGTGATTCAGCGAAATAGAAGCGTGAATTTTTAAGCACCTGCCTTAACATGCCGCATGCTTTATTTTGATTCGATTTCTCTCAGGCGTGGTAATAAGCTGTTATTCAGCGATGCCAGTATGACCGTTCAGAGCGGCCATAAAGTCGGCATCACCGGTGCTAATGGCTGCGGTAAGACATCGCTGTTTGCGCTGGTGCAGGGCAATATCGAGGAAGATGCCGGCAGTTTCCGCATCGAAAAGAATATCACCATTGCTCATGTCGAACAGGAAACGCCTGCACTGCCCACGCCTGCGATTGAATATGCCATGCAGGGCGATGCCGAGCTCACTCGCTTACAACAGCAGATTGAACAGGCCGAACATGCGGGCGATGGCAACCGAGTGGCTGAACTGCATGAACGCTTTGCCGCCATCGACGGATACTCCGCCCATGCCCGCGCCGCCCGTTTATTACACGGACTCGGCTTCACTGTCGGTTCTGAAAACAATCCGGTCGCCAGCTTTTCGGGCGGCTGGAGAATGCGATTGAACCTGGCGCATGCGCTGATGTGCCGTTCCGATTTGCTATTGCTAGATGAACCGACCAATCACCTCGACCTGGAAGCTGTCGTATGGCTGGAGAAATGGATTCAAAGCTATCGTGGTGCCATGCTGCTAATCTCGCATGACCGTGACTTCCTCGACCGCTGCGTTAATCGCATCGCTCATATCGAGCATGAACAAATAAACCTGTATTCAGGTAATTACAGCGATTTTGAGCGATTACGTTCTGAGAAACTGGCGCTGCAACAGGCATCGTTTGAAAAACAGCAAAAGCAGGTTGCCCACATGACCAGCTTTATCAATCGCTTCAAGGCCAAGGCCACCAAAGCATCCCAGGCGCAGAGCCGCATCAAGGCGCTGGAGCGCATGCAGATGATTGCGCCTGCGCATGTCGATTCCCCCTTCTCATTCAGCTTTAAGCACCCCGGTCTGATTCCAAACCCGTTACTCAGGCTCAACAAGGCTGCCGCCGGTTATGGCGATGCTACTATCCTGCACGATCTCTCCTTCTCCCTGCTGCCGGGCGAGCGCATTGGACTGCTCGGCCCCAACGGAGAAGGTAAATCGACATTGATTAAACTGATGGCCGGTGCCTTGTCACCCCAAACTGGCAATCGGGATGAAGCCAAAGAGCTCGCCATCGGCTATTTCGCCCAGCATCAACTGGAACAATTACACGGAGAATTATCGCCACTTCAACATATGATGATGCTGGATGAAAAGCTGTCCGAGAAAGAGGCGCGCTTATTCCTCGGCGGCTTTGACTTTAGAGGCGATATGGCATTGGCGCCTGTCGCACCGTTTTCCGGCGGCGAAAAAGCGCGACTGGTGCTGGCCATGATTGTCTATCAGCAACCGAACCTGCTACTGCTCGATGAGCCGACCAATCATCTCGATCTGGAAATGCGCCATGCCTTAAGTCTGGCATTACAAAGCTTTGAAGGCGCCATGGTGCTGGTGTCGCATGATCGCCACTTGCTCAGAACCGTTTGCGATTCGCTGATGCTGGTATCCAATGGAACTGTCGCACCATTCAAGGGCGATCTGGACGAATACTCAGCATGGCTGCTGCAACAACGCAGCGCAGGCGATGAAAAGAAAACGAATACTGACCGCCCATCCGGCAAAGAAATCCGCCGTCAGAAAAGCGAACAACGCAAGGCGCTGCAACCCCTGCGCAACAAAGTGAAAAAACTGGAGAAAGAGCTGGAATCCCTGCATGCCAAAAAAACCATGCTGGATAGCCAACTGGCTGATCCGGCGCTCTATGCAGACCCATCCGCCAACAATATAAAATCGCTGAGCATAGAGCAGCGCCAAACCGAACAGGCATTACAGCAATGCGAAGAGGCATGGATGCTTGCCAGCGAAGAGCTGGAAAATGCCGCATAAACCTGAAACGGATGCCGCCGCAGAATGGTCCATTTATCTGATTCGTTGCCATAACGGCCATCTCTACACCGGTATCAGCACCGATGTGGCGCGCCGCTTCGCCAAACATCAAGCCGGCAAAGGCGCCAAATACCTGCGCGGCAAAGGCCCGCTGGAACTGGTCTATCAGCAGAAAATCGGTACCCGATCCGAAGCGCTCAAAGCTGAAATCAAGGTCAAAAAAATGTCCAGACAAACCAAAGAGAAGTTGATTGCCTGAAACTCTGCAACGCGCGTTAGGGCGTTCTCACCTTTGGCGCCAAATTCAACTGCGCCGCCTTTGTGATAAATGACCTGTCGAATGTCGCAAACCCATCCTGCGCAGAGGAACTGGCCAGATGCAATGCATCGGCAAAATCAAGTCCCTGCCTGTGCCACTCCAGCGCATCCGCCATCTGTCTGGGATGAGCTTGATGAACCTGAGGCAAACCAAGCAGGCCGGTCAAAGCTTCGTTAATCTCCAGACTGGAAAACTCATAAGCATAACGCAACACCCATTCGGCTTCGAGGATGACAGTGTTAACGATAAAAATATCATTGCTTTCAAATAGCGACAACGCCTTGCGCAGTTGCAATTCGTCGTCTTTGGTTAAAATACGAACAATAATATCAGTGTCGACCGAAATCATGATTGACTCGCTTTAACGCCTCTGGCGATGGCTTCGTGCATTTGATCCACCGTTTTGGGTTCGCCGGAATATGGTAGCGAACCGACCACATCAACCATCGAGGTTGGCTTGAACGGGCTTCTGGATTTCAATAAAATGCCATCTTCCGTGTCGATCACTTCCAGCTCCTGCCCTGTATCCCAGCCATGCGCCTTACGGATAGGCTTAGGGATAATTAATTGGCCTTTACTTGATAATCTTGCTCTGCTCATCTGTTTCTCCTGCTATACGGTGTAAGAAAAAAGTAAGATATTAAATACTGACTTGCCAGTCAAGCAACATCATCACTCAGTGCAGGGAAATCGCATTAAAATACGAATAACTTCAGACATTTAAAGCGTACGCCATGGATGGATTCAACAACGAAGCGCACCACTTGCTATGGTGGAGCACTATGAGAATACACTACAACCAACTGCAAAATAACGAACGAGATGAACTGGCATCCCTTCTGGCTCAGGGTCTGTCAT
>CAYUBK010000129.1:0-6247 GCA_964442955.1 uncultured Zetaproteobacteria bacterium
CACCTGCATTCGTGCGCATAGCCAAAGTTTGGGGCATGTGCTGATTATTAATATCAATCCGCGCACGACGACACGCAAACAGGATATTGCCAATGAGAACAAAGTGCACACAACGACCCACATGAAAACAGCCGAGGCAAGTGCGCTATAACGTACGCAGTAAGGTTGAGCGTATAACCGCTCGTTTGAAGAATGAGATGGTGGTCGTCACTTGCGTGTGCGAAGACATGCCAAGGCGATGTGCCACCTGATGTTTGGAATTCTGGTACTTACAGCGGATCAGCTCATGCGTATGATTCTATGAACCAGTTATTTCCCAGCTCTAACGTCAAACGGCATCATGAAATGAATCTCATGGTTCTACCCGTACTGAAAATCACAAAAATGCTGGAAAATGAGCCTGCCTGAAAAAAACGCAGACAGAACAGAAAACGAAACAACAACATCCGAAACTGGGAAACTTTCGCTCAAAATGACTCAGGCTTTTGAAAGTGGCTCCTTAGTTTTTCCTTTGTGTCTTCGCGTCTTTGCGAGAGTCGCCTTTGATTCCTCGGTCAGTCATCGCCAGCTTTCCAGTATCGACATACAGATTTTGTTCATTTCCATTGCGCGAGGTTCACTATCTGCTTCATTATAACATCGTAATTCGGGCGCATTGCCTGAGGGGCGCAAATGCGCTATTTCATCGGAAGCGAAGGTGACACGAACACCATCGGTCGTATCAATCGATGCCACCGAACCAAAAACTTCGCCAAACACGGCTTCCGCTGCATCAATATCTGCCGCCAAATCGCCCGTTTTCAGAGCCGCAAGGCGCGACTGACTCAGTTCGGTTGAAAATTCCTTTAAGCGGTCACTGTAGGTGAAGCGTTGCGGCAATGTCGCCAGCACTGACAAAATACTGCTGCCAGAAGCTTTGGCCAGCAGCAGTATGGCCAGCGGCACGATCATGGCATCCCGCGTTGGCAATGCAGTGAGAATACGTCCGCCCAGTTCGATATCCGTGGCTGTGAGAAAACCGCCATTAGCTTCATAGCCCACCACATTATTCGCCCCGTCTGAAATCGCCGCATCCATGGCGGCAATGACAAACGGTGAACCGATGCGGGTTCGGTCAATACGCTTAAAGCAGCCGGATTTCTCCACTGCCGAATTACAACTCACCGGCGTAGCCACGCATTCGGCTTGCAAGTAACGGGCGCACAGAATCCCGGCCACATCACCGCGCAACCAGATTCCGGACGCATCACTAACTAATGGTCGATCGCCATCGCCATCGGCGGAAACAATGCTATCGAACTTGTATTCGCCAGCCCACTGGGCAGCAAGCCTGACATCTTCGGGGCGTATCGCTTCCGTATCGACCGGGATAAATTTCTCTGAACGGCCAAGCGGTGTCACTTCCGCACCAAGCCCCTGCATGACTTCCACCAACATATCACGGGCTACCGTGGAATGCTGATAGACGCCAATCTTCTGACCTGCCAGGCAATCTACCGGGAAAAAATCCAGATAACGCTGCACAAAATAGCGCTCGGCATCTTGGCTGGCAGCCGGCAAGACTGCTTCGCCGACAGTGTTGCCCGCCGCATCAAATAGCCCGGCAGCCAATAACACGCTACGCGCCGTCATAGCCTGCTCATCCGGCTTAAGAATCTCACCTTCAGGTTTATAAAATTTAATGCCATTGCGATCATCCGGTATGTGACTACCCGTAACCATGATCGAGGGCATGCCAAACGACATGGCGTAACAAGCCACCGCAGGGGTAGGAATAAAACCGCAGTTTACCGGTTCGCAGCCGGCATCCATCACGGCCAGCGCAACTGCATTCATAATGCGTGGACTGCTGGGGCGAAAATCACCGGCAATCGCTACCCGGCTACCCGCTTCAATCGCATTCTGGCCATCCAGAAATTGCATGAATGCCAGCGTATAGGCATAACAGACGCGATCAGTCATATCGTCAGCCAGACCGCGTGCGCCGCTGGTGCCGAATTTCACGCCACTGCTTTCCATCAATTCTGAAATAATTACCTGCTCATCCTGCTCTGCCATGGAAGCCTCCCTGTGTTTAACATGAAACAAACAATGTGTGTTAGTTGCAACTATAGATCATGTTGTGATTTCTTCCACCTATGCCGACTTCATGCTAAAGTTTTGGTATGCAAATCGCATCACTACGCCCCTCAGGAGATCTTCATGAAACTGATTCGCTTGCTTATTCTTTTGCCCCTTCTGGTACCGATTCAGTCTCAGGCGGCAACAGATCAAGCAAAAACCCAGCAACTGGTCAATGAGTTAAAAACACTGACCGATCAGGCCGAGCAGAATCGCTCTGCCAGTTATCGCTTTATTGATCAGCTACGCGATCTTACAGCGCGTTACGACTGGCCATGGGGAAAGCGTGTATTATTTGATGATTTTCGCGATGGCGACTTTCGCCAGAATCCGGCCTGGTATTCCAGCTCGAATGATTTCTGGGTGACCCGCAGTGTGGGCTTGCGCACAGAGCTGGATCGACAATTGAATCAGCCGCGCCGCAGCCAACCGGTTCCACAAGCTCATGACCGGAAAAAAGAGGCCAGAGAAGCCATTATCGGTATGATACTTGGAGCCCCCATAGACCAGAACGCGCCTGAACAGCGCCCTGCAGGAAGATTCGATCGGCCTGTACGCGCCGATATTTCCACCAGCCTTGCTATCGACAATGCCTTCGCCATTGCCATCAAATTAAGCGCCATAGGCCGGAATAATCGTGATGGATCATTCGAATTCGGGCCATATCAAGGGCAGGATATGGAATCCGGCTACCGGCTGGTTTACCGTGGTGGCAGTCGCCCTGCACTCAAGCTGGTCAGTTACCGCAGGCATATGATATCTGTCATCGATTTGTATGATCAGGGCAAGCTGTTGGAAGATGGTAATTTACATACCCTGAACTGGCAACGAACGCGCGGCGGACTGATGACCGTTCTGCTTGATGGAAAACAAATCCTGAGTGTTCGTGACAGGAGTTACAGAGATGCGTTCAGTGGCTTTGTGATGACCAATCGAGGCGGTGATTATGGCATCCGTTCCGTTTCCATTTTTGCAGCGGGGCGCTAAGGAAGAGCTGATTCATTCAACTCTTTCCTGCAGGCTGCAAATTGAACTCGAGGCTGGCACCCATTTGCAATTTAAAACGACGCACAACTGACATTTCCGGGACATAGCTTTGAGCAGATTTATCCCTGAACACTTACTTTTGGGGTGCGCAATGCCGGATAGGCATAAGCATAGGAAGACCTTGACTGTCTGCTTTTCCTTCATTTGCATAGCAGACAAAAACTACTATAAACTTTCAAAATATTAGCTGTGAGGGATGAAATATGGATAGACGCTATTCTCTGGAAGATTTTGAACCGGCAGATGCGTCCAAGATATATGCTAGCCTTTGGAAACGACTACTGGCCTTCTTTTTCGACGCATCATTAATGGCTTCAATCGGGTTTGTTTTAATCTATTTCTTTTTTGACTATTTAGTCGGGTTAGAGTCGTTAGGGCGACTGCTCGGTTTTGGTATTGCACTAATATATTTTGGCGCAATGAATAGCGCTGTTTCAGGCGGCCAGACTCTTGGAAAACGCTTAATAAAGATTAGTACGGTAAATTCTGAGGGGGGCTTTTTAAACCCGCTTCAGTCATCGCTTCGATACATGGTTGTTGCCATTCCATTTTTTCTGAACGGCGCAATTATTGATAGTGAAACGCTTGCCACGCCATGGTTTATTGCACTTCTTTCTGTGCTGGTTGCAGGTCTATTTATCTCGATAGTTTATCTGTTTATATTCAACAGGAAAACCAAGCAGTCTCTTCATGACTTGATTGTTGGTTCATATGTAATCAACGCCATAGAACCCAGAGTAATTGAAAAAACACCAATCTGGAAAGGGCACTTGGCAGTGGTTGTTGTTATTCTATTATCAAGTGTGTTTGTTCCTTCACTATTAGTACCCGAACTCAAAGGGGAAAAGGCGCAGGCAGAATTGGCAGAAATTGAGGCTGCTCACGCTGCCATAGAGAGTATAGATGAGGTTAGATATGTGTCTGTCCATTCAAACAAAACTGATAAGCTATTCACTGAACAAGCGTCACAATCAATGTTGACGGTTTCTTCACAAGTTATCCTTTCAAAGGACGTTCCTGATTATGACGTTTTTGCAGAAAAGCTTGTGCAAATTTTAATCAGTAATTATCCAATATCTTCAAAGAAAGATGCAATTAATCTTAGCTTATCTTATGGGTGTGATATAGGCATTGCCTCAATGTGGAAATCGAAAAAATATAGCAAACGGCCAGTTGAATGGATGAAAGGCGGTGGGGTTTCGATCTAAGTAGGATTAAATATGCCCAGCTATGAGCATGAAACAAACAACGCCTTGGATGGTGTTACAATTTTTGTGAATGGGCCATGTCCACCTGATAACATTTCACCGGCACCGTCCGGTTTTTCAGTTTTACCTCGCCTCTGGGGCGCATCGTTATCATATCACCACATTGTGCATACAGAGGTTCCCCAACCAAAATACTCCCGCCTTCAGCCATGTTTTCCAGCCGGGCGGCCACATTCACGCAATCGCCAATCACGGTATAATCCATGCGGTTTTTTGAGCCAACATTGCCCATCACCACATCCCCGCAATTGATGCCTATACCGATTTGAAATTGGGGAAACCCTTTTGCCTTGAACGCCGCCATCAGGCTTTGCATATTATTTTGCATCTCAATGGCGGCTTGCAAAGCATTGAGCGGCCCCTTATCAGTATCTTCCACCAGCCCGAACGTGGCCATCAGTTCATCCCCGACAAATTTATCGAGCACCCCGTGGTGCTTGAAAATAATTTCAACCATGGCATCAAAATATGCATTGAGCATACTGATCAGCGCTTCCGGCTCCAGCCTCTCGGAAATGGTCGTAAATGAGCGGATATCAGCAAACAGAATGGTTGCCATCTGTTTATGATTTTGCAGAGGCATGTCCCCTTTCTCATTCACAATCCTGTTCACCAGATTCTGGCCGACATAGCGGCTCAATCGCTGTCTGGACAATTCTTCATCCCGTAATTTTTTCTGATATTGTTCAATATCGCGGGTATAAAGCATCATTCTCGTTGCCATATCCTGATAGTTGCGTGATGAATCCTCGGATTCGGCCAGCATGACATTAAATGCTTCCACAATGTTTCTCAGCTCATCCGGTATATCTGCATCAATTTCAATGGATGTTCTTGTTTTGGAACTGACTGCCTTGGCTGCCTTGTCGCTGACACTTTTCAATTGCCATCCGAATTTCCGAATCACAGAAAACCCACTGAGATGTGCAACCAGCGCCACCACAGCAACCGCAAGAATGGTTGGCGTCACTTCAATATCCAGAGAGATAATCAAATACAGCGTTAACAGATATGGAATAAAGCCGATCAGCATATAGCTGATCTGTTCCACTTCTTTAAATTGAGTGCCTTTACTCATGTAGAAGGATTGGAGCCGGAAACGGGTTTTTTCGTCTCAAATATCATGCGCCCATTTACAGAGATTCCAATCATGGCTTTCGCATCCCCGTTGGCATTCTGCTGGTCAGAGAAATGAACCCAAATCACCCTGGCCTCCGAGGACATACTGGCATCCAGGTTATCGGTGCCCGGCAAGCACACATGGATATTCAGTTTCTGTCCGACAACATACCAATCCGGATGATCGGTGATATAGCACATGCCACTGCCGGAAATATTGCGCATTTCCCCACGGTCAGAAAACGGTTCATCAGATCGGGATAAACCGGCAACTTCAACCAGAAAATCCAATGGGTAACGTTCAAAATCGCGTAGTTGTTCGTGCGTCTTCCGATCACTCATCGCTATTCTCCCGTATCATTCATAGAACAATAAACAAGTTGCATGCCAATAGTCTCATTTATGCAAACAGATTAACACTGCCCGAATCCAGCACGAACGGAACCGGGATTCCTTCCAGATTATATGTCAATATAAGCAGAGCATTCCGCTGGCCGGCAGTAACCGTATGCATGTGATACTGAGCAGTCGCCGGAGCAACCATGTGATTCATTTGTAACGGCTGGAGTTGCCCCCGCTCCCCTCCAAGCGTCAATGCATACATTTGATTCGACTTGCCATTGTCGTATTGCAACCCCATAGCCACCGTTAATTTCATAAAAGCCGCCGGAATGAAGGCAATAAGTTCCCGT
>CAYUBK010000130.1:0-6216 GCA_964442955.1 uncultured Zetaproteobacteria bacterium
GTCACCACAGGGATACCCATCCACAACGCTTCACAGGTTGTGGTCGTGCCATTATACGGATAACTATCAAGTCCGATATCAATGTCGTGGTAAAGGGCCATGTGTTCCTCAAATGAGGGACACTTTTCATATAAAAGCACCCGCCTGGGTTGCACACCATTTTTTCGAAAAAGATTGTGCACATGCTTCCTTACCCCTTTATCCGCCAGAGAAGTGTTTTTGATGATGATACGTGAATCAGGCACAGATTTTAATATCCTGCACCAGCTCCGGATAAGCTGCGGTCGAATTTTTGCCATGGCATTAAAGCAACCAAAGGTAACGAATCCCCTTTCATCTGCCGGAGATGCGCAAACTTCAGGCGCACTCTCCTGTGGAGAGTAACAGAGAAACCCATCAGGCAAACGAATCAGACGTTCCGTGCACCACGATCCACTCCCCTCCGGATCAGCCCATTGGTCGGTCAGGCGATAATCCATACACTGCATGCCTGTGGTATTTGGATAGCCCAGGTAGTTGATTTGAATCGGGGCCGGATGGTAGCCGAACAGAGAGAGGCGGTGATTCGATGTATGCCCGGCGAGATCGACAAGAATATCAATACCATCGCTGCGAATCTGTTCTGCCACTTCATGATCAGAAACGGGACTGATATCACGCCAGTGATCAGCGTAAGTTTTCAGCCGTTCGGTTACTGCATCCCCTTTCAGCAGATTTGAATAACAATAGATCTCAAATGCATGCCTGTTATGGTATTTGAGAATGGGCTCCATAAACCAGGCTACTGAGTGGCATTTAAAATCAGGTGACAAATAACCGATTTTGAGACGCTCACCGTCACAACGCTCGGGGGACTGAGAAACGGGCGGAACCCCATGATCAAACAGCCCGGCCATTTCGGTATGCTCACGCAAGGATTCACTCCCGCTTTCAAGGATATAATTCAGTGTTAATAAATAATTGCTTCGGAGCGCAATATTTTCAGGGAACCGCTCAATCGCAGTCCGCAAAATTTCGAGGGACTGCTCGACATTGCCCTGATTCCGATACACGGAGCATAAGTTCACCAATACTTCCACAAAATCCGGATTGATGGCTGCCGCCTTCTGGTAGGATTTCAACGCAGATGACAACTGAAAGCGGTTCTGCAAGGCATTGCCCAGATTATAGTGAGCATCGGCCATTTCGGGAGCGCGAGCAATAGCAGTATGATAATGCGCTATGCCTTTTTCCGAATGGCCCAAAGCGCACAAAACAGAGCCGAGATGATTATGAAACATGGCATTATTCGGTTCCAGACGAACCGCTTCCACAAGCGCAGTTTCAGCATCTTCAATATCTCCCCGCCTGTATCGGGCAAGGCCAAGGAGGTGATGCGCCTGTGCATCCAGAATATCAGATTGAAGGGCCTGCAGGCATAATCGTTCTGTTTCATCAAGTTGGCCGGAATGAAAACATTCTATCGCCATGGCTCTTTTTTCACTTTCCAATGACTATTCTCCTCTGAAGTGGTTTAACTCACCAGCAAAACAGATGCCATTCAAGCCGGGTACTCAGTTTATCTCTTACCGAATGATAATGATCTACATCCATCAGAATCGCAGGCGCGATACATGGCCTCAATCTTGCTGACCATCCGAATAAAAAGTCAGCCGCCCTGTATTCACCAGATTGAATGCAACGGTTCTGTTTTATAACAGGCCGGGGACGGTGCTTTACAGGATGGATGATGGCAAAGAAAGATCTACAGCAGTCAAAACTGGCCAAAGAAATCAGTCAGCTTATCCTCAATGGCGGGGCATCAAAAGCCATTGATTTGGCGCAACAGTTTAAACGGGAAATTTCAGATCCCGATCTGCTACTAGCGGTGGGAAAAAGCTACTATTTTCATAGCCGTTATGATGAGTCTGTTCCATATCTGGAGCAGGCATACCGGATTGACTCCAAAAACACGGAAACCCGACAAATGCTCTGGTCTGCTTACCGCGATAGCAAACACTATACATCCATGCTTCAGCTTAGCGAAGAAATCAGCAACAACATCCAGTCCGCCAATGAAGTGCTGATGGTATACCGGGCATATCTGGGCGTATGCGACTGGCATCAAGCACGAGCATACCAGCAACAGGTTATAGCAGCGGGCAAACGGGGCGATCTTGAACCTGATATGTTGCCCGCCCTGTTGATCGAAACCTGTGGTCTGCCTGATATCAGCCAGAGCGACATCCGCGACCTTCACGATCAATTTGGCAACGCATTGATTGAGGCAAAAAAGCATCATAGGCCTTCAGCTTATCCGGCATTAAAAAATCTCGGAGGCCGCCTGAAAATCGCCTACCTTTCGGCTGACTTTAATTTTCACCCTGTGGGTTGCTTTATCAACCATGTCATCACCAACCATCTGCATGAACAGTTTGAAATCTATTGCTATGCACACCTGATTAAACAGGACGAAGTCACCGAGCGCATCCGAAATCATGTCGATCACTTTATCGATGTCACCGCGCTCAGTGATGCGGATCTGGCGGTACGAATGCATGCCGATGGTATCCATATTGCCGTTGATCTGAACGGGCTAACCACCAATACTCGCGTCGCAGCGCTGGCGCATCAGCCCGCACCAGTGCAGATCACCTATCTGGGCTACCCGAACACAACCGGCATTAGCAGCATTGATTACCGCATCACGGATCCATTTGCTGATCAGGACAGTGATAAATTTTATGCCGAGAAACTCATACGCATGCCACAGAGCTTTATCTGCTATGGCTTTGACACGTCGGCATACAGTTCCAATTCAGCGCCTTCGGAAACGACTGGCTATATCACATTCGGTTCATTCAATCATGTCAGGAAACTTAACCCTGAAGTGATCGAAACCTGGAGTGCGATTTTAAAGCGCGTATCGAATTCCCGACTTATCCTCAAGGCAAAGGATCTGAGCGATGATGTCATTAGAAAAAATATCATCCGGGAATTCACCAGGCATGGCATCTCTGAAGAACGACTTCATGTACAAGGATTTACCGAGCGCTACGAAGATAACTTCAAAATGTACAACGACGTGGATATCGCACTGGATACTTTTCCATATAATGGCACCACCACAACATGCGATGCTCTGTCAATCGGAGTTCCGGTGCTGACGCTGGTCGGAGAAAAACACGCCCAACGCGTCTCTTACTCTATCCTGAAAAATATTGGCTTTGAGGAGAGTATTGCCTACACCCGCGAAGAATACATCGAAAAAGCCGTACAACTCGCTCAAAGCCCCGAGTCACTCTCAACTCTGAGACGCTGTCTGGTCACGCTGTTTAAACATTCAATTCTGCGTCAGCCGGTGCAGTTTACCCGCCAACTCGAAGCATTATTATCAAAGGCATGGCTGGATAAAACCAACTTACCTCTGCCTGCCGCAGTCCATTATACTGAAAAGGAGCTGAAAACCGACATGAAAAAACAACCGGAACAACACCCCACAGCAACTACGCTCGGTCAGCCAATCACTATCGCAGGCGATGTTCAAATTATTGTTCCCGATAATCTCAATCTCATGACTCCCTATGTTCTTACCGAACAGCAGGATTGGTTTGAGGATGAAATTAAATTCATTCGAACCCTGATCAAGCCCGGCATGAAGATCATTGATATCGGTGCGAATTACGGTTGCTATGCGATGACTGCGGCCAAACTCATTGGTGAGCGAGGGCGCCTGTGGGCATTCGAACCGGCCAGCAGCACTGCCGGTTTTCTGGCTGAAAGTATCAGCACCAATGGATTTAAAAACACCACGCTTATCAAAGCTGCCCTTTCTGATCACAAGGGAGCTGCCGAACTCTCACTCGATGCAAATAGCGAACTTAACTCCATTACCACAGCAAGTAGTAGCGGTCAGTCCGAATCGGTGCCATTGATGCGACTCGATGACTGCATCAAAAGCTATCAATGGGATCAAATCGATTTTGTCAAAATGGATGCTGAAGGTGAAGAAATTCATATTCTTGATGGAGGATCGAAATTCTTCAATCAATTCTCTCCACTGGTCATGTTTGAACTCAAGCATGGCGAGATTGTTAATGAAGGCTTGATTCAGAAATTTGAAGGTATGGGATATGATTGTTATATACTTGTGCCGGGACTTAATTTTCTGGCCCCGTTCAATCACAGTGATACTCCCGACGGGTTTCTGCTAAACCTGTTCTGCTGCAAAAAAGATACAGCTCAACAACTTGCCAGTGATGGCATTCTGGTTAGTGAGTATAATGATAATCCCTCGCTACCTGTAGCAAGCTGGCGAACCATGCTCTCTGAACTTCCTTACGCACAAACACTCATGGATGATTGGAACGAGCAAGTAGAAAATGCTCCTCTGCCTGGCTGGGATACCTACGAACTAGCTCTGAATCACTACGTTGATGCTTACGCAACAGAACGTAATGATGAGAAACTATCCCATTTACAACAATCGTTTATTGATCTTGTTTCACTGCTGGATATTCATGTCACGTTGCCACGTCTGATGTCGCTGGCACGAGTCGCTACGGAGCTCGGGCAACGATCTGTAGCCGTTCAAATTCTGAATCAAATGGCGCAGTTCTTTGGACAGCAAAACACCATTCACCTCACAGAACCGTTTCTGGCCGTCTCAAATGAAGTGGAATCCATAGCGCCAGATGGGCGAACTGGTGACTGGTGTCTGGCCGGAATTTTGGGGGCAAAAGAAAAACTACAGGCATTCTCATCATACTTCACCGGAAAATCATCTCTGGATGAAATAAATATCTTCCTTCAATTGGGCTTTCCGGATGCTGCTATGCAGCGTCGCCAACTACTAATCCAGAAAAGGTTTCCTCAATAAGAAAATCCTGCGCTAAAGTCTCCGGTACTGCTGCCGATATGTTTTGTTGAATGTCTTTTTTATGACATCGGTGGTACAAGGATTCCTCCGTAGTGAAGACAGGACTCGTGGCATGAAGCCATCAGAGGACTGATGAACAGGAGAGAACCATGATCATTTTGCCGACCACTACGCCTGCTGTATTAGCTGATGTAAACAGCAACAATCAAACCGTCCATCAGCAAATCCAAAATGCCGAACAATCAAAAAGGGCCAGCGATACTGTACAAGTATCAGCTCAGGCGCGGGAAATGGCTGGCAGCGGACTCAATAACAAAGCTGCCGCTAATTTTGATCCGGTTACTGTGCAAAAAGCGGCAGATAATGAAGCGGCTGAAAAAGTGGCTGATAATGAAATTGCCGAAGCCCAGCGTCCATCCAACCCGGTCACGCAAAGACCGGAAACCACAAAAATCGATATTGTAGCCTAATACAGCATAGCCGGAATACTTCGTTTTCCGGTCTGATTTTTCTTTCGTTCTTTGCGGTGAGGTGAATTATGCCCGAAGGAAATGCCTGTGGTGAGCTTGCGTAAGAGAGGGTGCTCTGGGTGCTTTGCGTGAATCGCTTTTTATTTATGGTTTTGAACTTCCCAGACGCACTTACTTGTTTGATGTTAACAAGCCTTGCTGACAATGCCTCCGCCTAATAATTCATCGCCGGCATAAAATGCCGCCACCTGACCCGGAGCTGTAGGCTTTTGCGATTTATCAAATACCAAGTGAATGCCATGAAGCTGCGACTGCAAACTGCATGCTGCCGGCTGCATCTGATAACGTACTTTGGCGGTAATGGCTTCCCCCGCCTCCGGCACACGAATCCATACTACATCGCCAACATCCACTTCGGCAATCATGGCATCCTCGGGATGCGCCACCACCACGCGAGCCGTTGTGCCATCCAGTGCAACGACATGCCAGGGGCCGTTTGGAAGTCCCAAGCCTTTGCGCTGGCCGAGGGTGAAATGGGCAATGCCCTGATGTTTACCAAGAAAGTTCCCGGCTGTATCAACAATATCGCCAGCCATGAAACCCGCCGTAGCACCCTCGCGCTTGAGAAAAGAAATGCGATCACCGGTCGGGATAAAGCAAATATCCTGACTTTCATGCTTTTCTGCTGTCGCCAGCTTGAAATAACGCGCCAGCGTGCGGGTATCATCTTTTTCCAGCGAACCGACCGGAAACAGAATTCGCTCTGCCTGCTTTCTACTGGTCGTGGCCAGAAAATAGCTCTGATCTTTTTTGTTGTCGTTGCCCTTGAATAAATGAATGCCATCGGCTGCATCACAGCGCTGCACATAATGACCGGTCGCCACATAT
>CAYUBK010000131.1:0-6210 GCA_964442955.1 uncultured Zetaproteobacteria bacterium
GATGATATTGTGGCGGCACTGATGGCGGCCATGCAGCAGCCGAGGGCGGGGCGCATTGTGAATCTGGCCGACGATTTGCCGTTGCCGCATGCTGATTATGTGACAGAACTGGCGCAGGTAATTGGTGCGCCTATGCCTGAAATCCTGTCTGAACAAGAGGGGGAGCAACAGCTTTCGCCCATGGCGCTGGCATTTTTTCGGGATAATAAGCGGGTGTCCAATCGATTGCTGCATGAGGAGCTGTTGCCGGAATTAAAATTTCCCGATTTCAGAGCGTGGGTGGAATTAGGAATGCTGAATTTTACTAAAGCAAACTTGGCCACGAATGACACGAATGACACGAATTGAAAGGCAATATGCAAAAGGTGGTTTAAAGGTTTTAATCAGTGTTCATTCGTGGAATCAGTGGCTAGTTTTTTTGAGGTTTTTAATGTTGTTCCGGCTTTGCTGGGTTAGGAATTGGGGATTTTGGAATTTTCACAGTTACCTTTTTAAATTCTTAATTCACTATTCTTCCTTCATCCGCGTTAGCCTGACGCGTTGAATCCAGTCGCGACGCACGCTTAACACTTCAACCTGAACATCGCCGATAGCAAGACATAATCGTCCTTCAGGAATGTCGCCCAGAATATGCACAATCAGGCCGCCGATGGTGGTGGCGATTTCTTCCGGCAGGTCGGCATCCATTTCCTGATTGATATCGTGCAGGGCGACCGTAGCGGCCGTAACCAGTGAACCATCCGGCTGCGGCCACATTTCCAACTGCGGCGCGATATCCGACTCATCGTGAATTTCGCCGACAATTTCTTCAACAATATCTTCCAGTGTAATTAAACCTTCAATATCGCCGAATTCATCCACGATAATCGCCATGTGTTGATGGTTGGTCTGGAAATCAAACAATTGTGCCAGCGCATTTTTGGTGGTGGGGACGAAAGGCAGAACTTTCCAGATGATGGCGTCGGAAAGCGCTGCATCAGCCTGTTTCAGATTGAGCAGGTCACGCAGATGGACCACGCCAATCAGATTATCGGGGTCGCCCAGAAAAACCGGATAACGCGAATACGGTTCCCTGGATGCCTGTTTCAGGCATTCGGTTACACTCAATGCCCCATCCAGCAGGCGTACCTGCTTGCGCGGCGTCATCAGTGCTTTTACGGCGACTTCGTGCAGGCTTAAACTGCTATTGAGCATTTGCTCGCGGGCCTGATCGAGAACGCCGGATTCAGCGCTGATATCAATCATGCTGGCCAGCTCTTTATGGGTGAGCGGCGTTTCTGTTTGTTCGGGAACACGTAGCAGGCGTTTGAGTAAGGAAATGATACTCATCAGTATAGACACCAGCGGAGCCAGCATCGTCTGGATACTGTGCAACGGGCCGGCCACCTTGCAGGCAATATTTTCGGCATGCGCCACGGCAATGGTTTTGGGCAGGATTTCAGCAAATACCAGCACCACGGTAGTCATGGCGATGGTGGCATAGAGTATGCCCATATCGCCGTAGTATGAGACAAACAAGGCAGTAGCCAGCGCCGAGGCAAAAATATTGACGAAATTATTGCCCAGCAGAATGGTCGAGAGCATGCGTTCCGGCTGCTCCAGCAGGACTTCGGCTTTTTTCGAGCCCTTGTCCCCTTGCTCGCTGCGTACGCGAAGCCCGGCTTTTCGGGCCCGGGTAAGCGCCGTTTCAGAGCCTGAAAAAAATGCCGAAAGCAGTAACAGGAAAAACAGCGTTCCCACTGCAAGCGAGAACGGGAAATTTTCAATAATCATGCGTTATTGCGGAGCTCAATCGAGCAAAGAATGGATGAATTTGACCCCGAAATAGGCCAGCACAAGCAGCCCGTATGCAGCCAACACCGTGCGACTGGCAATGCGGGTAGGCCAGCTTGCACGGCTGCGTTTGATCTGCAACAGCACCAGTACGCCAAATGAGAACAACGCCAGCAGTACTTTATGGTTAAGCAGGGCGAAATGTTGATACTCAACCCATTGCCAGACCAGCCCGGTTAAAATACTGATGCCTATCAGGATCGTAGCCAGCTTGACCTGGGCGAACATATGCCGTTCGATATCGACCAGCGCCGGCAGGGCCTGAACCAGCATCGATAAGCGTTTTTTCTTTAGCGCCCGATCCAGCATGATCTGCATCAGTGCATGAATCGCAGCCAGCGTCAGGATGGCGTAAGCCAGCATTGAAATGAGCAAATGACTGGTTTCCAGCACGGATGTGGTATGCACCCAGTTGGCTGCATGCGCTTCCGGCAATAGCGGAATCAGAAATAGCGGGACAGCAATCACCGGCAATAAAAACAGCCCCAGTCCCTGAATGCCGTGGCGTAAAATGCCGATGCAGTAAATGATTTGTACGAGCAATGTCATGATCGCCGTACCGGTTGCCAGAGTAAAGTTGATGCCATCGGCAGCCATCGAGCCGAGCAGGTGGATGGCCCATATATTCAGCGCAATACCTGTCGCCAGGAGTCCTGCGATGCTGTTGATCGGGTTTTGTGCCGACTTACGTTGCAGAGCGTTGCGCCAGATGATGATGGCGCAGACCAGCGTTACCAGAGCTGAGGCAAAAAATAGAATTGACGAGCTCATTTAAGTGCGCTTCCGGTGCAGGATGTGGGTTGTCTGGGCGATGCGGTGGGTAAACATGATGGCAGGATTCTTTCCGATGTGATGGGCGAGTGCAATGGTCATCAGGGGATTGGTCAAAATGGCAAGCGCAAAGCCTGGCACAGAAAGCGCATGAACGGCGTGCCAGCGGTGAAATAATCACAGACGATATCGCTGAAATCTTCCTGTTCGATCAGGGCCGGCGCCAGATTGGCAATGCCGATGAAATCTTTGCGTTTGAGCTCATCAATCAAGGGATGGGCTTTATCGAAACCGCGCGGTGCGGTTTTTAAACTGCTGCCGGAGAGGGCGAACCAGCGGCTGAAAGATGCATCATCGTGTGCTTCAGACCAGACTTGCGGCTTTTCAACGATGGCTGTGCGAATCTTCGCCAGCGCATCGGATGGCGGATGCCAGATGCCGACCCCGACAAAGCACTCCGCCGCGCTGATATGTACATAATAGCCCGGCGCATGCACATCCTTACCGGCCTGATGGCGAAACTGAATGCCGATATTTGTTTTGTATGGCGTTTTGTCTTTGGAGAAGCGGGTGTCACGGTAAACCCGCATCAGCGAGCCGCCCACTTTACGATTATCGGCGACAAAATGCGGCGCGATCTGAGGCAAGCGCTCGCCTACCGCATCGATAAAAGACAATGCAGGCGTTCGCACTTTGTCTTCATAATCCTGTTTATGATCGGCAAACCAGTCTCGGTTATTATTGGCGGCCAGAGTTTCCAGAAATGCGAAGGTTTCAGTCGAGAAACAGGGGGAGGTTGCCATCATCAAGCACCGAAATCAGCGGCGTGCGCATCAATCCATTCACTTGCAGCTTGCTGAAAACTCAGTTCCCGCCCTTGCTCCTGCAGCTGTTGACGGTATTGCATGATGTGGCAGACCTGTTCCACCATGCGCAGTCTGAATCGCGTTTGTTCATCGAGGAACATCACGCCGATTTCGAACACATTGTCATCATCAAGTTTGCGCCGCCAGCGTACGATGCAGGAGGCTTCAAACGGCGGATCAACATGAGGGATGCAGATTTTCAGTATTTTCCCCTCTTCCAGAAACACATTGCTTTTGAAGGCAAGTCCGCCGTGACTGATATCGGTCATGGGCATATGATTCACCTGCTGTTGGGGGAATATCTGAATCGGCGCACTGGCCGGATGGCGAAGGAACGCCCTGCGTTCATTGATCATGATTTACCTTTCAGGTAGGTCGGCTGCATGCCCATCTGTTGATACGTCCGGTAACGTTCGCGCGCGGCTTGTTTCAGGGATTCATCCCAGTCATCGACAAAATCGACAATATGCGAAAAACCGGATACATCAGGCGGTATTTCCATACCGCCGTTGATGAGCACTTCGGGTTTATTGTCACGCAGAATAACGGTGGATAGCAGAATGGGGTGGTCGCTGTTTTTATCCACTTCGGCAACGGCGACGCCGTGGGCCAGAAACGATTCGGGGTGAATCGTCCATAACCGTTCATCCAGTTGGGCGGCAAAGCCGGCATCGGGGCAGAGAATCAGCATATGCGGGGTTAAGCGCCCGCGCCTGAGTAGCAGGCGGGCGATACCCTCGACGCGATCGGGTTGTTCCAGTAGTTCGAAATGAACTCGGGTTTCCTGATGTTCAGCCAAGTTAGCTCTTCCCCTTCTGTTGATTTTCTAATTGTTGATTCGCCAGTTTCTGTTTCCATACTTGCATCAATATAATTAACGATGCCACCGGCATGATGAGCGTCAGTGTGACCGCTGTCGATGGCTGGATATGATAGCCCAGCCCCAGTACCGCCGCTTGCACGGCGACGATAAAACCGGGGATTTTCCATGCCCAGGTGGATTTTTTCCATATTGCGACCGGCCATGCCGCCGACCAGCGCCAGAACAGCCACATCGTCAACATACCAATCATCAGTCCGACGGCCACATCGACGGGGAAATGTACGCCAACATAAATGCGCCCGATGGCGGCCAGTACAAATAGAGCGGCCACGCTCCAGCTACGCCAGTCGCGGCGTGACCAGATTAGAAAAGCCAGCATCACTATCACGCCGTCGGAGGTAGCATGGCCAGATGGAAAACTGTGCGATGTGAGCGTATGCCCGAGCACATGCACATGATCTAGCACAGCAGGCGGGCGGGGCATATCGAAGATCCGTTTCAGAATCTGGGCGATCAGGCCGGAGGTAAGATAAGCCAGCACCGATGCGATGCCGAGGCGCAAACGAAACAGCATCAGCAGTGAACACAGCAGTGAAATCACCAGCCCGTCGCCAAGGCCGGTTACGGTGCCGAAAAAGAGATCGCCCACAACCGAATGGGCATCATTGATCAAACGGAACAGAGTATGAGGATCGGTGGCAACTTGCATCGGCAGCAGACTACGCATCTGAGTGTCGGGATTCTACTGATTGCATTTTTGCCGGAAACACGCAGGGTGCGCCCCTCCTGAAGGGGAATCATCTTTCCCTTCGTCTGACCGGATAATCACTGATCTCCGGCGATTCGGAAAAACTAAACAGCATTCAACATCTCAGTGAGTCCTGATCAAACAGGCCATGTTCGGATGCAATGGATTCAAAACAATATGAAATTCGATCAACTCGGCTTATCAGCCGAACTCCTGCGTGCGGTCAACGATCAGGGCTATACGACCCCGACGCCCGTACAGGAAAAATCTATTCCGGTAGTGCTGGACGGCCACGATATTCTTGCCGGTGCACAGACTGGCACCGGCAAGACCGCCGGTTTTACCCTGCCGATGCTGCATCTGATGCAGAAAAACCATATTGAGCGCCATCATCAACGTCCGGTGCGGGCGCTGGTGCTAACGCCGACACGTGAACTGGCGGCACAGATTGGCGAAAGTATCGCCACCTATGGCAAATATTTACCGCTTAAATCCACCGTTGTATTTGGCGGGGTGGGCATCAATCCGCAGATTGAGAAATTAAAACGCGGTGTCGATATTCTGGTGGCTACGCCGGGACGTTTGCTGGATCTGGCCAACCAGCGTAAAGTGGATTTATCCAAAGTTGAGTTTTTTGTGCTCGATGAAGCCGATCGCATGCTCGATATGGGTTTTATTCACGATATTCGCCGTGTGCTTAAACTGTTGCCAAGGCAACGTCAGAATCTGTTGTTCTCGGCCACGTTTTCAAAAGAGATTAAACAACTGGCCAGCGGCTTTCTTAACTCGCCGGTGTTTGTCGAGGTGGCGCGTAATGAAGCCACCCATCAGGTTACGCAGGTCGTTCACCCGGTTAGTAAATCCAAGAAACGGGCCTTGTTATCGCATTTGATTTCAGAGGGTGACTGGCAGCAGGTGTTGGTATTCACCAAAACCAAACATGGTGCCAACCGTTTAACCAAGCAACTGGAGAGCGATGGCATTCATGCTGCCGCCATTCACGGCAACAAGAGCCAGAGCGCGCGCACCAAAGCGTTAGCGGATTTCAAGGCGGGTCGTATTCGCATACTGGTTGCAACCGATATCGCGGCGCGCGGGCTGGATATCGATCAACTGCCGCATGTGGTGAATTTTGAATTACCGCATGTTGCCGAAGATTATATCCACCG
>CAYUBK010000132.1:0-6207 GCA_964442955.1 uncultured Zetaproteobacteria bacterium
TGATTTTTGCTTCATCGCGGTTATAGGCCACGCCGGAAATTGTCGCTCGTTCCATGCTATTATCCTCTAGTACATCATCCTCTTGTACAACCATTGTTCCTGCCACCGGTTCGAAGCTGGAGCGCAAATGCAACGGCATATTATAACGCATGGCCAGTTCCACTGAACGGGTCTGCAGCACTTTTGCACCCAGTGATGCAAATTCCAGCATCTCCTCGTAAGCAATGCGTTCGATCTTGCGCGCTTTCGGCACAATGCGCGGATCGGTGGTGTAGATACCATCGACATCGGTATAAATATCACAAACATCCGCCTCAACAGCAATGGCCAGCGCCACCGCCGACGTATCGGAACCACCACGCCCCAGCGTGGTGACGTTACCTTGTTCATCGACGCCCTGAAAACCCGTCACCACCGGCACTTCGCCAGCCTGCAAATGCGTCAGCAAATGACCGCCTTCAACATCCTTGATGCGCGCCCGTTCATGCTTGCTATCAGTGACAAAGCCGGCCTGTCCGCCGCTATAAGAATAGGCAGCAATGCCTCGGCCCTGCAATTCAATTGCCAGCAGCGCCGCACTGACCTGTTCGCCGGTCGCCACCAGCGCATCGAGTTCGCGCGCTACCGGTTGCGCGCAGATTTCATGTGCCATAGATGTCAGCCGATTGGTTTCGCCGCTCATGGCCGACACCACAACCGCCACCTGATTGCCCTGTGTCAGCTCTGCCGCCACCAGATCGGCAGTTTTACAAATTCGTTCCAACGAGCCTACCGACGTACCGCCGAATTTCTGCACTATGCGCATTAGTTATCATCCTGAGCAGACACAGTGGCAATGCCGACCTTGCTCATGCCCAATCCGCGCAAGGTATCGAGCACATAGACCACGCGCTTGTGATGCGTCTCGGCATCTGCGCGCAGCACCACCCGCATATTCGGATCACCTTTGGAAATATTCAGCACACGTTTGCGCAAATCGCTATCGGAGACCGGCTCATCCTGCACATACAATCTGCCATCGGCATTGATGCTGATGGTCACCTGCTTCACTTCTTTGGGCTGGGCGGTGGCTTTCGATGATGGCAGGTCGAGCTTGAGGCTGGACGACACGTTGAATGACGTGGATACCATGAAAAAAATCAGCATCAAAAAAACGACATCGACCAGCGGCGTAATATCCACCAGGTAGTCCATGCGGTTTTTCTGGCGCAGCTTCACGCACGTTCTCCTTTGAGCAATTCAACAAAGCGTAGCGCATGCTGCTCAATTTCCACCACGAAACGATCCACGCGGGACTCATAAAAACGGTAAGCCACAATGGAAGGAATGGCTACAACCAGGCCGAATGCAGTCGTGTTCAGCGCTTTGGAAATACCGCCAGCCAATACATCGGCCTTGCCAACACCAACCAGTGAAATCTGCTGAAACACTTCGATCATGCCAATGACCGTACCCAGCAAGCCCAGCAGCGGCGCAATAGCGGCAACCACGCCAAGCACGCCGATAAAACGATCCAGATGCGCCACTTCCTGACGACCGGATTCTTCCAAAATTTCTTTCATCACTGAACGGCGCACGCCGCGATTAGCCAGCGCCACCCACAGGATACGACTCATGGCTGTATTATGGGTCTGACACGTTGCCATGGCCTGTTTAACATCGCCATCGCGCACGGACTTTTCAATCAGTTGCACATCTTTGAGTGGAATTACCACCGAGCGGCGCAAGCTCCAGGCGCGCTCAAAAACAATGGTCAGGGATAGCACGGATAGCGCCAGCAAAATATACATCACGCTGCCGCCCTGCTGGATAAATTCTAACACTTCAACCCCCATGCCCGTCAGCTATTTTTAGCGATGCCGCCAACGATGGCGGCAATTATGAATAGGAGATGCCAAAAGTCATCCTCTCAAACAGAACAGCTTCATTGCAAGAATGATAATATCAGTTCACGCCGTAATAATGCATTGCCATTCCTGCCTGCCGGCCACTGTGTTACCCCAGCAGTGGCATTTTTATCCGGCCAACGAATGTGCACAGCCCCCTGCGCCGTATTGCGCACATCGGCACCCATACTTCGATAGCGTTTCACGATGCTCTGCTTCGGAAAACCGTATCGATTGGCAAAACCTGCCTGGGCAATAGCCAGCTTCGGATGCAGCACTTTGACAAAACGCAGCTGGCTGGATGTACCACTGCCATGATGCGGTATCAGCATAGCATCTGTTGGTTCAATACCGGAAGCCAGCATTGCTGTCTCCGCTTCCGCCTCGATATCGCCCGGCCACAGTAGCCGAACACCATTGGGCAGACGCACCGCCAGCACCAGCGACGTATTATTGGTATTGGCCGGATCAAACAGGCGCGGCGGCCATAATACGGATATAGTGGCGGTATTATGGCCGCTCAGTTCGATATCATCACCCTGCGCCAGCCATCGAACCGTCGATCCATGCCGCCTTGCATAAGCCACAATCGCTTTCACGCGCACATCATTGTGGGCTGACGGCACATCAGGCAACCAGATTTGTTCAACCCTGTTCATGTTTTTCATCAACGAAAGTGCCCCGCCCAGATGATCGGACTGGGCATGGGTCAGCGCCAACACATCCAGATGCGTAATACCCATACGCCGCAGGCCGAAAGCTTCGGTCGTGCCGCCATTAAAACGGCTGCCCGAACGTCCCGGTGCATCAACAGCAATCACCTGATTGCCCGGTAACAACAAGGTGGAGGCGGCACCCTGCCCGACATCCCAAACCATCCACTCAGATTCCCTGATTTTCGGTTCATGCAGCACTACACCCAGCCAGAGCATCAGAATAAACATGGCGGACAGGGCAGCTTTGAGTCGTTTATTACGCCATAACAACGCGCCACTCCATGCCATGCCTGCCACATAGACAAACTGCACCCAAACAGGCGGGTGAATCGCCCATACTTGCCCGGCAGGTAAATCGGACAGGAAGGTTAGCATGCTTACCCCTGTTTCAACGGCTCCCCCGGCCAGTTGCATCAACCCCGCTGCCATGCCATCCATCCCGAATATGGCCAGACACTCTGCCAATAGGCCCGCCGGCATCACAATAATGGCATATAAGGGTACCATCATCAGATTGGCCGGCAAACTGTAGACGGGAATACGTCCGAAAGTTGAAACAATCAGAGGTAAGGTCGCCAGGGTCGCCAGCAGCGACACCCACAGCATGGTTTTGCCCATCACAATGACCCGCTTGGCGAATGGCAATGCTTCCTTGCGCTCAGGCTTGCCCGCCCACAATAATAGTGCCGCTGTTGCCACAAAGGACAGCCACAGCGACAGCGAAGCAATAGCGGACGGATCAAACAACAGAATCAAACCAAGTGCGGCCAGCAATGTATTAACAGGTTCGCTGCGCGCGGCCAGACACCATGCCAGAGCTGCTGCAACCAGCATCATTGTCGCCCGGATGGCAGGCAGCGGCCAACCCGCCATAGCTGCATATGCCACTGCTGCCAGCGCACCGCAAAGCATACTGATATTGCGCACAGGCAGACGAATCATCCAGCGCTCCCGGCGGGTCAGTACCAACCACGCCAGTGCAAATGCCCATGCAGCCGCCATACCGATATGCATACCGGAGATAGCCAGCAAGTGTGCCGTGCCCGTAGCGGCAAACACATCATTGGCATGGGCCGAAAGCTGTGAGCGCTCTCCCAGCAATACAGCTCGCAGAACGCCGCCATTTTTCACCCCGGCCTGTTCAATGACTGCGCGCACCTTCTGGCGCTGTTGCTCCAGCCACGGTATGCCAGCCTGAATAAGCTTCGGTATTCCCTTTATGCTGCCGATCAGGACGATATGACGGTCAAAACACCAGGTGCGATAATCGAATGCGCCGGGATTGCGGTAATTGCGCGGTAAACGCCAGTGCGCCTGTGCACGCATGCGTTGCCCGGCCTGAAGTTGAGCAGAATCACCGGCTCTGTGTTGATAAATCAATGCTTTGCCCGGCAACAGCGCGCCGTCGGCACGCCTGATATGCGTCAAACGGTAACGTCGGTAAGCAGAGAAGCTTTCGACCCGCTCGATCTCGGCGCTGATCACCACATCGCCGATCAACCAGCTTCTATCCATATTGACCTGACTGGCATCCCATAGCAGGTCGGCGGCGCCCCACAATGCTCCCGCAATCAGCATCAAGGCAGGCAGACGTTGCCGAAACAGAAATAAAGCTATTGAAATCATCAACAACAGGGCTGCAGCCGGGTAGATGCCGATGATATCAGTGCGCGTCAGCGTCAGTCCGGTAATCGCCGATAACAATGGAACAAACAACGGCCAACGATGCAGGTTCGGCATTGCTGAGCCTGCAATCGTCAGTTCTTCTTTAGTCGGGATAAACCACCCGGCCGCGAATCATCTGATCCTTGCCGAAATCCTGACGCATCACGTCGCTCAGGCGCACAGCAAAATCGACAGTTTCGGCACCGCTCCCACCCCATAAACTCACGGCATCGCGCCCACCAATGATAATCGGAGCCTGATAAAGCACCATCTCCTGACTCAGTCTGGCCTCCAGGAAAGAAGTGTGCAGCGACCCGCCGCCTTCAAGCAGAATTTGCATAAAGCCATCATCAGCCAGATGTTTAAGCATGGCGATCAGGCTGTTCGCCTGTTCAACCTGCACGCCGGCATCACGCCAGCGCTCAGTATGTTCATTGATGCTGCGCACATAAAAACGCGTTGGCGCCGCATCCGATAACAGTTTACATGCGGGGAAAAAGCTCGGCGTTTCAAAACAGAACACCACCCTGAGCGGCGCGTTACCAATCACCGCAGCATCGCGGACTGTCAGGGATGGATTATCGTGCTTCAACGTGCCAGCGCCCACCACAATCGCATCGCATTCTGCCCGCAAACCGTGCGCATGCCGACGACATTCCGGGCCGCTGATCCATTGTGAATGATGTGTTCGGGTGGCCAGTTTTCCGTCCAGCGAAATGGCTGCCTTGGCGACCACCCAGGGAAGGCCGGTACGCATGTAATGAAAAAACGCCTTATTCAGCGCATCGGCTTCCGCCGCCAGCACACTGGCCGTCACATCAATCCCCGCCGCCTTTAACACTTTCGCACCACCGGCCATGGCCGGATTCGGATCGGATGACGCATACACGACATGCTTAATACCGGCGCGGCGAATTGCATCGGTACAGGCCGGCGTGCGCCCGTGCGCAGCGCACGGTTCCAGAGTCACATACAAGGCTGCACCATTAGCCCGCTCTCCAGCCTGATCCAGCGCCATCACTTCCGCATGCGCCTCTCCGGGCCGGACATGCCATCCCTCGCCCACCACTTCGCCATGATTCACCACCACCGCGCCGACGCGTGGATTCGGATGTGTGGTGCCGATTCCCTTTTTCGCCAAATCAATGGCGCGACGCATCAATGTTTCGACATGTTTGTTGATTTCCAAATCCGAACTCCATTGTTATTCATTCAGACGACCATTCAGAATCTTGCACCACAGAGGGTACAGAGTAAAACAAATATACCCGTAATGTTTGCACGACGCCCGGAATCTGAGGAAAGTGTTGACATGCTCCATAAGATGTATTTATGATACGCCTTATTATAAGATGCATTAATGATACATGTATTAAGACACGCCCATTTGCAGCATCAATTATCGCATCCGGGATAATTCCCGTCCGATTTGTTTTGCACTGAACGCCGGTCGGAATCGCCATTAAGGCCATGAAAATAAATAAAGGAGTAATTTATGTATAGAAAATATCTTTCGATGCTGACAGCCACATTGCTGTTTACATTGTTTGCCGCCATGCCAGCCAACGCGGCCAAACGTGAATTTAATATGACAGTTGAAGAAATGGAAATTCAGGTTGCACCTGACCTTAAATATAAAGTGTTTGGCTTTAACGGTCAGGTCCCGGGACCGCTGCTACATGTACACCAGGATGATGATGTCACCGTGCATGTCACCAACAACACGTCACTGGCCCATACCATTCACTGGCATGGTCTGTATCAGCATGACAACTGGCAGAATGATGGCGTGCCGGGCATTACTCAGCCCAAGGGCATTCAGCCGGGTGAAACCTATACTTACCACTGGGTGGCTGAGAAACCGGGCACCATGTGGTACCACTGTCATGTGAATGCCAATGAACATACCGGCATTCGTGGCATGTGGGGGCCTATCGTTG
>CAYUBK010000133.1:0-6202 GCA_964442955.1 uncultured Zetaproteobacteria bacterium
CCTCAGCCATGGCGACCTGTGAACTCAGGCCAAAGCATGCTGCAGCGGCTAATATAAGATATGTTTTTTTCATTTTCTTCTCCTTGGTGCCCCGGTTTTTTACCGTGGAGCATAATAGCCCCTGATTATATCATACATAAGTGGAATGATTACACTCAGGGACAAAACGATTACACCGATTACATTTCAATCGGTATAGCTTTGGGTTTATAGAACCACATCTGATACAGGCTGGTTAGTAGCTGTCCGCCAAAAGCAATCCCCATTAGTGCGCCATTGGCGACCACAACATATGCAAAGCCGGGGATGATCTTGGTGATATACCATGACATAATATCAACCAGTAGAAACAGGAATGGAATCGCTACCGTAATGCGCTTGAGTGATACGGGCATCTCACAAAGAATAAAAATCCGCCCGACAAAGAAAAGAATAAAGGCAATGCCGAACAGGTGGATATGCGAAACGCGCACCAGCGCGGGAATCGTAGCGCCGGTATCGGTTTCCGTCAGTTTAACTACATTGGCGTAGGAGGTGAAGTGAGGGATAGGCAAACCACTTTCGGCAGAATGGCACATAATGCAATTGTTCTGCATGATTGGTTCGACTTTTTCATGGAACTCTGCTTCTTCAGCGCCATGGTTGATCCAGTCCAGAATTGTTTGTTTGGCAGCTGCGTTGGGTAGGTTGGATTCCATCGGGCCGTTTATCGCTGCGCCGAGTCGGGTCTGGTTATGGCTACCATGATAAGCATACATCACATCTTTTACTGAAAGACCAGGTTCGCCATCGCGGCCCTGATGCGTGTAATAAAGATTCAGCAAAGCGAATAGATAAGCGATGCCAATGGTAATAAGGAACATGGAGTCCAGAATCTTTTCACTGACGGATGCGTCGTGAAAGCGTTTGTATTTGGGCATAAAAGGCCGCCTTTTTTGAGTTTGGCGCAGTTTAGCGGAAAAGAATTAAAATTCAATGAATCCAAATACTTGACTTGTACTATTGGTTATTACCCGTATGTTGTTCATTTGGATGCTGTGGTTTCAACCCAAATTCCAGCCCATAACGCAATAAGCGTAACCAGGCGATGACATCAGCGATAGCGTCATTGTCTATTTCATACTTGAAACCGCCCATGATGGTGCCGCTATGGCCATCGCGCATGATTCGCGCCATTTCAATATCCGAATACTCGGAGAGAATCAGATCGGGGGTTTTGAAAATGGCCATACCACGGGCATCCAAGCCATGGCAACGTGCGCAGTATTTTTCGAACACCTGATTGCCGTGATTCGGTTTTGTCTGATAATCAAATTGAAAGATATATGCGATGATGCGTTCGATTGCTGCCTTGTTTAACCGCTTGCCATGTCCGTGCATGCCTGTTTTGCCGATGCCCTGAGCAATGATTTGGCGCAGATGCTGCCGGGATAAAATTTTGGGACGCAAATCGCGGGCAGGGTGCGGTTTGATTTGTTTGCCCAACGCAGTTTGAGCTGCGCCATCAGCGCCATGACATGCGATACAGTCGCGCTGGTAAATTTGTTGACCGCTCAATTCGGCGGCTGACGCCCAGAATGGTATGCTTATTAAAAATAACACGGAGATACATCTCATCATACACCTCATTGCAGACTGAACATATAATGTGTCAGGGATTCAATATCATCCTCGCTGAGCCCCAGATCGGTTGCCTCAGGCATAATTGAACCTTCAACCAGTTTGGCCGGATGTCTGAAATGTTGCCTGATCCAGTCCGGGGATCTGCCTGCTAATCCTTCATAACTCAGATCCGGCCCGATTTCGCCGCCCTGGCCATATATCTGATGGCAAGCCGTGCATTGAACTTGTTCAAATAATTGTTTTCCCCTGGCGATCATCCGGGGGTCAGGTTCCAGCGTATCAGGCGCTGACTGAATAGACAGGACTGTAAGAATGGCCATGGCGACCAAAGTTGTGAAGAAAATGCCGATTGCCCTTAAGCGTTTCAGCGGATGGCGTTCGCTCCGACGGTCATAAAAGGGCAGGCCGACCATGGCCAGCACCATGATGCCGGGAATAACGGTCGTACCGACGACAATCCAGTCCTGAGGGAAATATTTGAGCAGTTGATACAGGAACAGGAAATACCATTCCGGCGCCACATGCGCCGGTGCCAGTGATGGATCGGCCGGAGAGCCCAGTTGCGGTGCATGATAGATAGCGAGATAAACCATCATCAAAAACACCAGCAGGGCGACCACAATATCGATAAATAGTTGTCGCGGAAAAAAGAAGCCTTTGCGCTGTTCCAGTTCGTCGCTCGAACCCTTGAACGGGCCTGCCACGCCCTGTTTGCGGAACAGGTACAGGTGCAGCCCGATGACTGAATAAATGGTTGCGGGTAGTATCCAGATATGAATGGCATAGAACCGGCTCAGGGTCTGAGCGCCGATGGCGCCGCCTCCCTTCAGGAAGGTGGCGACCGGTTCGCCGACGACTGGCACCGTGCCTATGATTTCCGTGCCGACGATCGTGCCCCAGTAGGAGAGCTGATCCCATGGCAGCAGATAACCCGTCCATGCAAAGCCCAGTACAGCCCCGAATGCCGTTAATCCGGCCAGCCAGGTTAGTTCACGTGGTCGTTTGTAAGCGCCCCAGATAAACACCTGCGAAATATGCATGATTGCCACCACAATCATGGCAGATGCGCCCCAGTGATGCAGGCCGCGAATAAACGAGCCGTACGGCACTTCTTCCATCATATAGCGAATCGATTCCCACGCATGATCCATGGTCGGCGCGTAATAGAATAACATCATTATGCCGGTCAGGGTTTGCATTAGCAGGATAAAAAACAGACTGGAGCCGAACACATACCATATGGACGGGCCGCCGGGCATGGGCTCATTGAGCAAGAAATCCGACAGGGCCGACAGCGCCAGCCGTTCATCCAGCCATTGATAGAGTCGGGAATGCGGCTTATTCATCACACACCTCCATCAGGCGCTGCGCTGTTTGTCGGCGATGCCGGCGCGAAATTCCATATCCATAATCTCGACCTGATCTGCCTGCATGCGCACCGGCAGGGTGTCCAGACCGCGCGGAGCCGGGCCGCCGATCACCCGCCCGTCGAGCCCGAAACGGCTGCCGTGACAGGGGCAGAGAAACGCATGTTCATCAGCAGACCAGTGCACATTACAACCCAGATGCGGACACTTGGGCGTGAATGCGACCACCGTATTCCTGCTATTGGCCCAGCCCGCATCGGGGAAACGCAACGTATGCTGGCGCGATGCAACCTGTCCGGCTAACGCATCAGAGGGTTTGATCAACCACACGCCTTTGCGGATATTTTCTTCCAGATATCCTTCAACACGACGCACCTTGTAGGGAACAAACACCGGCGTATCCTGAAGCAGTTCCCGTTGCAGTTTCAGCCTGGTCCATAGTCGTGGCATACCCTTGCTCAGAGGGTATAACAAATAGCGCGCAATCGGATAGGCAAGGCTGGCGACTATCGCGCCCATGATGGCAAAACTGCAGACAATAAAACGGCGCCTGCTCACCGGATCCTTATCTGACGGGGGGTATAAACTGAGGATTTCCCCCTGCACCGCACCCCATTCCTCCTGCCATTCAACGGGATGCAGGGCATAGTATTTTTCAATATCCAGCGCCGGTTGTTGATCGATTTGATCCACGCTCAAATCAGCGGACAGGCGGGGCTTCTCACCTGTTGTAAACCTGTCGGCCTGCACCACCACTTCTTTATTGGAAACCGTGCGAATCACCACAGCCTGAATTTGCCGATCCGACTGGCTGGCAATCAGTCGGCTGATTCTACCGACCGGTTCACCATGTCTGTCGTAAATCTCATTGCCAAGTTGAAGGGCCATCATCAGCCTCCATCCATGCATGACCATTGCAGGCCATGTCAGTTTTTTTTGATCGGGTGTTTCTCCAATTCTTCAATAACGTCCGTGAGCATTTGTTGAGCCTCGGATTCATCTACTTTTTGATGAATCAATTTCCCTGTCGCCTCTGCAATAAAATCGGCCGATTGTGTGCGGATTTCGCGCATAGCCCGTTGCGTCTCTACCTCTGCATCTTCCAGAAATTCACGTTTTTTGCGTTCCATCTCGTGTTTCCATTCGCCCATCAATTGCTTGCGGCGTTCTATAATACGTTTTTCACAGGCATCAAACATCTGTTTGGCGTCTTTCTCAATGCCCGCCAGTTTGGCTGCATATTCGTTTTTCAGCTGCTCCGCCTCCCGCCGTTTATTTTTCGCCTGTGCAATTTCTTCTTCAATCAGGCGGGTGCGTTGTTGCAAAATCGAAGTGATGCGCGGCAGCACCCAGCGACCAAGCACAACAAATAGAACAAGATAGGATGCAATGGTCCAGAAAATCTCCGATGCAAAGAATGTACTGTCGAATTGCGGCATCGCCAAAGCTTACCTTTACCCCATACCCATAATGATGAATGCGACCACCAGAGCGTAGAGTGCAATCGTCTCCACCAGTGCAAAGCCTATCCATGCGTATTTGGACAGGATCGGTTCCGCTTCCGGTTGACGGGCGACAGCTTCTATCATTTTACTGAAAATCAGCCCAATGCCAACGCCTGCGCCAGCCATGCCGGCAGCGGCTAAGCCCATGCCGATTGGAACCATGGTTGCAGCATCCATAACTACCTCCTTAACAAGAAATAAACAGCCTTAGCGGCCTGTTTGTGCATCATCGATATAGACGCAAGTCAATACTACAAAAATAAATGCCTGAATAAAACCAATGACAATCTCCAGGGCGATTTGCACGGCGGTAAAGCCGAGCGGCAACCACTGCAAAAACCATGGCAGCGCAAGGCCAATGACAGCCAGTACGCCAAGGGCCATATGGCCGGCAGTCATATTGGCGAACAGTCGCAACGCCAACGTGATCGGACGCGCCAGAAAAGAGATTAATTCAATAGGGATCATCAACGGCAACAGTATTTTAGGCGCGCCAACCGGCACGAAAGCATGAAAGAAGCCCCAGCCATGCAGATACAGACGTAATCCGATGACATAAAGAAAAACGCCTGCCGCTAATGTACCCGTCACCACCAGCTGGGAGGTGGGGGAAAATGCGCCGGGAATCAGGCCGACCAGATTGCAGCCCAGAATAAAGCTAAAGAGCGTGAATATTATCGGGATATACGCCTCTCCACCCTGATGGATATTCAATCGCGTCTGATTGGCCACAAAGCCATACAGCATTTCAACCAGTGACTGACCTGCGTGAGGCGCCAGCGAAGGGCGCAACAACAGCAGACGTAGCGATACAGCGACCAGAGCAACCGCCAGCCACATATATACGGTGAAATTGGAAATCGACATATCGAGCAGTCCAAGGTGGAGGTCATGATAAATCACCACCCTGAAATGCTCGATTGTCGTACTCATATCCAGATGCATACTCATGGTCTGCTATCCCTGTTTCGGTTTTGTGCGTCGACTACCATCACTTGGTACAGGTTAATAAAACCGGCTGCGAGGCCGAAAAATGCAAACAGGATCAGCATGAACGGGCGGGTGTCGAGCCAGCGATCCAGATAAAAACCGATCCCCAGAGCGATCATGGTCGAGGCAACAATTTCAGTGCCCACGCGCAGGCCCCATAAATGGCCCTGATCCTGTTTGAGTTTACCCATACGACAACCTTTCTATTTCTTCCAAATGCTAGACATAGTATAGACTACAATGGAAAAATAGCAATGACTTACAATAACTTACAACGATTTCATCGAGGCTTGCAAACGCACTAAGGAAGCGCTGATTAAATCTGGCTGAGCGGGATTGAGATTCAAAAACGCTCCACTCAAGGCACAAGTTGCTGGTAATAGCACCGCTATTGCCGAAACCTGTAACGCAGAAAGGGGGGGCTTTTGGACTCAAGGTTGCCAATCATGGTTTGATCAGCACTTCCCTGGATTCTTATTTGAGTCCAATTTCATGCCGTAACCACCTCAATGCGGAAGCCTCGTCATCAAACTGACCTTCCAATTGTGCAGCATAGGCTTTTTTGATCAGAACACCTATCTCAGGGCCCGGTGTGCGCCCGAGGTTTAATAACATTTTTCCGCTTACGATAGCGTGAGGGCTGGAGCGGTGATGCTTCAATTCTGCTGCGAGTTGCAACCAGGGCAGTGCTGGCCGGGATAGCGGGGCAGGGGAGCG
>CAYUBK010000134.1:0-6121 GCA_964442955.1 uncultured Zetaproteobacteria bacterium
TTGGCATATCCCATGCTCTCCTATAAGTCAGGTTGAGGGGGCACTATAGCTGGTGTGCTATTATCTTCCGACTTTAAATATTTATTCTTAAATAGGAGCAATTATGGCAAACGTAGAAACTTTTTATGAAGTGATGCGCCGACAGGGAATTACGCGCCGCAGTTTCCTCAAGTATTGCAGTTTAACAGCAGCATCTCTGGGTTTAAGCCCTGTGTTTGCATCGCAGATTGCACATGCAATGGAAACGAAACCAAGAATTCCGGTATTGTGGTTACACGGACTCGAGTGTACCTGTTGCTCGGAATCATTTATTCGGTCTGCCCATCCGCTAGCCAAGGATGTGATTTTATCGATGTTATCGTTGGATTACGATGATGTAATTATGGCTGCGGCAGGTCAGCAGGCTGAGGCTATTATTGAAGAAACGATAGAGAAGTATGATGGTAATTTTATTCTCGCCTGCGAAGGTAACCCTCCATTGAACCAGGATGGTATGTCTATGATAGTATCGGGCAAGCCATATCTGGAACAGTTGATTCATGTTGCCAATCATTGCAAGGCGATTATTTCATGGGGTTCATGTGCTTCATGGGGCTGTGTACAGGCAGCAAGTCCCAACCCAACCAAAGCTGTGCCGATCCATAGAGCGCCAGGCATGCCCAATAAACCGATCATTAAAGTGCCGGGATGTCCTCCTATAGCAGAGGTGATGACTGCTGTTATCACTTATATGCTTACCTTTGATAAAATGCCAACACTGGACCGACAAGGTCGACCGAAGATGTTTTACAGTCAGCGCATTCATGATAAATGCTATCGCCGTCCGCATTTTGATGCCGGTCAATTTGTTGAAGAATTTGATGATGAGTATGCGCGTAAAGGTTACTGCCTGTATAAGGTCGGCTGCAAAGGGCCAACAACCTATAATGCCTGTTCGACCATTCGTTGGAATGAAGGCACATCCTTCCCGATTCAGGCTGGTCATGGCTGCATCGGCTGTTCTGAAGACGGATTCTGGGACAAGGGAAGTTTTTATAATCGCCTGACCGATATTCATCAGTTCGGTGTGGAAGAAAATGCAGACAAAATCGGTGGAACTGCAGCAGCCGTGGTTGGAACCGCTGTAGCAGCGCATGCCGCAGTCACGGCAATTAAACGAGCCTCAACGAAACATGATGGACAGGGAGAATAAAAGATGAGTGTGATTACTACTCCAAATGGGTATACCTTAGACAATGGTGGTCAGCGTGTTGTTGTTGATCCTGTGACACGTATTGAAGGTCATATGCGTGTTGAAGTGAATGTTGACTCAAACAACATTATTACCAATGCAGTATCGACTGGCACCATGTGGCGAGGCCTTGAAGTGATTTTGAAGGGACGCGATCCACGTGATGCATGGGCGTTTGTAGAGCGTATTTGCGGTGTATGTACCGGCTGCCATGCGTTGACTTCGGTTCGTGCTGTTGAGGATGCGCTGGACATTAAGATCCCCAGGAATGCATTTCTTATCCGTGAAATGATGGCGAAAACGCTACAGGTACATGACCATGTGGTTCATTTTTATCATTTACACGCATTGGATTGGGTTAACCCTGTTAATGCGCTCAAGGCAAGCCCTAAGGAAACATCACAATTGCAGCAGTTGACTGGCCCGCATCATCCCAAGTCCAGTCCAGGCTATTTTCGTGATGTGCAAACTCGAATTCGCAAATTTATTGAATCCGGTCAGCTAGGCCCGTTCAAGAATGGCTATTGGGATAATCCTGCTTATAAGCTCTCTCCGGAGGCGGATCTGATGGCAGTCGCACATTATCTGGAAGCACTGGACCTTCAGAAAGAGTTCGTGAAAGTTCATACAGTCTTTGGTGGTAAGAACCCGCACCCGAACTATCTGGTTGGCGGTGTGCCTTGTGCGATTAATATGGATGGCGATTTAGCTGCCGGTGCACCATTGAACATGGAACGCCTCAATTTTGTTAAGGCTCGCATTGATGAAATGAAAGCATTTAATGACAATGTATATATCCCGGATGTGCTTGCTATTGCCAGCTTCTACAAGAAACAGCTCTGGGGCGGTGGTCTTGGTGCTAAAAACGTTATGGATTATGGCGCTTATCCCACTGTAAATTACGATAAGTCCACCGATCAGCTACCTGGTGGTGTTATCCTTGATGATAATTGGGACAATGTTATGCCGGTTGATCCGCGTGATCCGGAGCAGGTTCAGGAATTTGTCCAGCATTCATGGTATAAATACCCGGATGAGAGCAAAGGCTTGCATCCCTGGGATGGCATTACTGAGCCGAACTACGAGCTTGGTCCTGATACCAAAGGTACGCGTACGAATATCGAAGAACTTGATGAAAATGCCAAGTATTCATGGATTAAGTCACCGCGCTGGCGTGGGCATGCTGTCGAAGTTGGGCCACTTTCACGTTATGTGCTGGCTTATGCGCAAGGGCATAAATATATACAGGAGCAAGTTCACAGCAGTGTTGCCGCCTTTAATAAGCTGGCGGGTACTGATTTGGGAGCGAAGCCCATTTTACAATCAACTATTGGCCGAACACTGGCACGGGCGCTGGAATCACAATACTGCTCAGATATGATGGTTAGCGATTGGCAGAGTCTGATTGATAATATCAAAGCAGGTGATTCCTCGACTGCCAACATGGAAAAATGGGATCCTGCAACCTGGCCGAAAGAAGCCAAAGGTGTTGGTACAGCAGCTGCTCCTCGCGGTGCTTTGGGTCACTGGATTCGAATCAAAGATGGTCGCATTGAAAATTATCAATGTGTGGTTCCAAGCACATGGAATGGTTCACCTCGTGACCCTGCGGGTAACATTGGCGCGTTTGAAGCATCATTGATGGGTATACCTGTAGAGCGCCCTGAGGAGCCTGTTGAGATTTTGAGAACCTTACACAGTTTTGACCCGTGCCTGGCTTGCTCCACCCATGTGATGAGTGAAGAGGGTCAGGAAGTGGCCAATGCCAAGGTGCGTTAAGTATGTGGGTGTTAAAAATAGCATCTGGTCATGTGGCCAGGTGCTATGAAAAATCAGGAGGTTATAATGTCTGAGGTAGATGAACATAAAAAACATACTGAAGAATCCGTATATGTGTATGAAGCACCTGTAAGGCTGTGGCACTGGATTAATGCTTTGTCTATTGTTGTTCTATGCATCACCGGCTACTTTGTAGGTAGTCCACTGCCAACCATGCCGGGTGAAGCAAGTGACAGCTTTCTGATGGGGTACATCCGGTTCGCTCACTTTGCCGCCGCTTATATTCTCGTAGTCGGATTCCTGGGAAGAATTTATTGGGCCATTGTAGGGAACGAACATGCCAAACAATTGTTCTTGCCGCCAAGAACCGTCAGGGCATGGAAAGAAGCCTGGTTTGAAATTAAATGGTATATGTTTATAGAGAAGGAGCCCAAGAAGTATGTTGGTCACAATCCGATGGCCGCCATTGCGATGTTCTTCCTGTTTATCCTGGGGATCATATTTATGATCATTACCGGTTTCTCTATGTATGGAGAGGGAACTGGCATGGGTTCGTGGCAGCATGAGATGTTTACCTCATGGGTGAATCCGTTGTTTGGACAGAGTCAGGATGTGCATACCTACCATCACCTGGGTATGTGGCTGATCATTATATTTGTGATGATTCATGTGTATGCAGCGATTCGTGAAGATATTATGTCGCGTCAGAGTATGATTAGTACCATGATCAGCGGTTGGCGTATGTTTAAAGATAATCGACCATGATATAAACTGTCTGATCCTCCCTTAAGGTCTCAGGCTGACAGGTGGTGTGCGTAAGCACACCACCTTTTTACTAACACCTATCATTATTCCTGCACTTTCAGGTCATTTGTAATTTAGACAGATTTCCTCGTATGTATATTATTTTTTAATTATATCATTATTTAATAACAGGAGATAATGTGGGTTCTTCACTAACCAAAGAGATTACAGTTATTTTGATCGTCAAGATCATCGTATTACTGATCATCTGGCGCATATTTTTTTATGATCAGGCAGCTGTGATTGATCCATTGCAGAATCTATTGCCTTGAATAATAACCTCGAAACAAGCTGGTAAAGAAGATCACGAAAGGAGATACATTACATGGAAGAAGCACTGGTAGATATTTCAAGGTTGCAATTTGCCTTTACTGCGTTGATTCACTTCCTGTTTGTGCCGCTAACGCTGGGGCTATCGTTATTGCTGGTAGTGATGGAGACATTATACGTTAAGACGGGCAAACAGATATACAAGGACATGACGAAATTCTGGGGCAAGCTGTTTGCCATCAATTTTGCTATGGGCGTAGTAACCGGTCTGACGATGGAATTTCAGTTTGGCTCCAACTGGGCTTATTACTCTCATTATGTCGGCGACATTTTCGGGGTGGCACTGGCTATTGAAGGTCTGATGGCCTTCTTTCTGGAATCGACCTTTATCGGCCTGTTTTTCTTTGGCTGGGATAAACTGAGTCGGGGCAAGCATCTGATGGTCACTGTGCTGGTAGCGGTTGGCTCAAACCTGTCTGCATTATGGATTCTTATTGCCAATGGGTGGATGCAACATCCGGTCGGTACCTTCTTCAATCCGGAGACCATGCGTATGGAGCTGGAGAGCTTTTCTGCTCTGCTGTTTAACCCAATGGCACAGGTGAAGTTCCTGCATACGCTCTCGGCTGGTTACCTGACTGGAGCGGTGTTTGTGATGGGTATCAGTGCGTGGTACCTGCTCAAGGGGCGTGATATGGAGTTTGCCAAGCGCTCGTTCACGGTGGCTGCGGCTGTGGGCACAGTGGTATCTCTGACGG
The DNA here is from genome assembly GCA_964442955.1 of uncultured Zetaproteobacteria bacterium. Classification (GTDB taxonomy): domain Bacteria; phylum Pseudomonadota; class Zetaproteobacteria; order Mariprofundales; family Mariprofundaceae; genus Mariprofundus. The sequence goes on from CAYUBK010000134.1 coordinate 4,843, forward strand.
TGGTCATGCTCGGTGATGAGTCGGGTTACCACGTAGCTGAATATCAACCGGAAAAAATGGCCGCGATTGAAGCGATATGGGAAACTGAACCGGCTCCCGCCCCGTTTACAGCGGTTGGTATGATCGATCAGGAAGCCGGTGAGACACGTTACGGCATTCACATTCCGGCAGCGCTCGGCCTGATTGCCACACGCTCACTCGATGGTGAGGTGCCCGGCATCAAGGAACTGGTGGCGAAGAATGTAGGGCGTATTCACAGTGGTCTGAAGGCCTATCAACACCTGGCTGCGATGCGTGACAAGCAGGCCGGTGATGCTGAGCGCCAGCAGTTTAATGATCATGTACAGGATCTCGGTTATGCACTGTTGTTGAAGAAATATGTCAACGACCCGATGCAGGCGAGCCAGGCGCAAATAGAGCAGGCCGCAGCAGATACCATTCCGCGTGTGGCACCGATGTTCTGGACCTTCCGAGTCATGGTCGCTATCGGCAGCTTTCTGGTGTTGTTGATGTTCTATGGTCTGTATGCGGCACGCAAGGGAACGGCGTGGCAGAACAAGTGGTTGCTCCGGGCTGCGTTGTGGGCGATACCGCTGCCGTTTATCGGTGTCGAAGTGGGCTGGTTCGTGGCCGAATTCGGCCGTCAGCCCTGGACTGTGTACGGCGTGCTGCCTACCCATCTCTCTACCTCCACCTTGCAAGTCTCCGATGTACAGAACTCGCTGATGGCGTTTGTGGTGATGTATCTGTCGATGTTCGCTGTGGAGCTGTTCCTGATGTTCAAGTATGCTCGTCTCGGCCCGAGTGCGCTGCATAGCGGACGTTATCACTTTGAGAAAAAAGGAGTGCATTATGTTTGATTATGAAGCGCTACGTTTGATCTGGTGGGTGCTGGTGGCACTGCTGCTGCTGGGCTATGCCATTATGGATGGTTTTGATCTGGGTGTGGGTGCGTTGCTACCCTTTGTGGCCAAGAGCGATGATGAGCGACGGGTGTTGATCAATGCAATCGGCCCGACCTGGGATGGCAATCAGGTTTGGCTGGTGCTGGGCCTCGGTGCGATCTTCGCGGCCTGGCCGGCAATTTATGCAGCGGCATTTTCAGGTATGTATGCAGCCCTGATGGTAATGCTGTTTGCACTGTTTCTGCGCCCGATCGGCTTTGATTACCGTAGCAAGATTGTATCGCCGCTGTGGCGATCCTTTTGGGATTATGCGTTGTTTCTGGGTGGAGCAATTCCTGCTCTGGTGATCGGAATCTACTTTGGTAATTTACTAC
>CAYUBK010000135.1:0-6031 GCA_964442955.1 uncultured Zetaproteobacteria bacterium
AATTGACTGAAATATTCATAATTAGCAATCCTGGGGCCGCCGAATGTATAACACGCACCCTTAATATCAGGCGCTAACAGATTGGTGGCCAGCAATGCTAAAGCGCCGCCGAGCGAGTGGCCTGTTATAAACAGGGGTAGCGGATCACCCTGATCATCGCGAGCTGCATCACTTTGCATAATCCGGCTTACACAATCGTTGACCGTCAGTCCATGCGCATTGGTATTCACTGCAAATGCTTCATAAAATCCTGTATGAACTTTGCCCTTGCCAAAGGCCGTGGGTTCAGCTTTAACATCAGTTAACCAATCCGATATTTTCTTCTCGGTGCCACGAAAAGCGATCACCACATAAGGTGATTCATCCGTACCGGTATATTTGCATGCAAACCCCTGTGTTTCAGCCACATCGATTGTATCAAGAAACTTAAATTGTGACATCTCCAGCACTCTGGTAAGAAAGCCGAGATTCAAAGCCCGGCTGCCCATTAATTGCTGCGAGAAAGATTCGAGAAATGTTTGAATGTCAGCCGTCGTTTTGATGTCCAACTTCTGAAAATGTTCCACGCCATCCAGAATCGCGCCACCGGAACCTTCAAACTCAAAATAAGCCAGGTCTGACATTTCTGCCATCACGTAGGCCATTCTATCGCTGTAGGCCGGACGACGGTTGGGTGCAGCCAATAAATTATTACCCTCAAAGTACGAATTCATTTGTTGTTGCGAAGGCTTATTTCGCCGCAGAAAAGAAAATATTGCCGTTCCTATGCCACCTGAACTCACAAGGCCAATGATCGAGGATAATATAGGATTATTGCTGATCAAATCGTTTATAGTTGTAAAAATATGTAGTTCCATACTGGATACCTCCCATAAAAAAGGAAGAAGACAACTTTGTTTGCTGTATGGTTACGCATTGCTCAATACCGGTCATCCTCTTTATCAGCTGCACAGCAACGCTGCATCGTTTGAACAGGTCTGTATGTCCCATAAACATGGGACACGCACATTGATTTCCCTGTTGAATTGAGCGTATAATCAATCTCCGAACAGGAGATATGACATGGATAGTCTGTTCATCATCGCGGCGGCAACAGTGATTGTGCTGGTGGTATTCGATTACACCAACGGCTTTCATGATGCATCGAATATCATCGCCACAGTCATCGCTTCACGCGCCATGACACCTGCGCAGGCGGTGCTTGTGGTCGGCTTCTTTGAATTTCTCGGGCCATTGCTGGGTGGTACTGCGGTAGCCGATACCATCGGCAGTTTTGTCGATATTTCCGATATGCAGGCGATGCCTGCCATGGTCATTATTCTGTGCGGCGTTATCGCGGCAGTAGCGTGGAATATCATCACCTGGCGGCTAGGCATCCCCTCTTCATCCTCGCATGCGCTCGTTGGCGGTTTAATCGGCGCGGTGCTGATTGCCGCAGGGGGCGAACATATCGTGTGGGGATTACAGGAGCTCGGCCACGGTCATCTGATCGGCGTATTCAAAGTGTTACTGGCTCTGCTGATCAGCCCCATACTCGGTTTCTGGGTCGGCTTTCTAATTCATCGCTGGATGGGTTTGCTGCTTCGTGGAGCAAGGCCGCAAGTGAACAGCAAGCTGCGCCGCAGTCAGTTCCTCACCACAGCGGCGCTGGCCTTCGCGCATGGCGCCAATGATGCGCAAAAAAGCATGGGCGTGATTACACTGGTATTGCTGCTGGGCGGCTTTATTCCGCAGTTCGAAGTGCCCTTCTGGGTGGTACTGCTGTGTGCTGTAGCAATTACGCTGGGCATCATGTCCGGCGGCTGGCGCATTGTGCGCACGGTTGGTTTCGGTATTTATAAAATTCGCCCGCTGCATGCCGTCAATGCCCAAATCACTGCCGGCATCATTATTTTTTCCGCCGCCATGCTGGGCGGGCCTGTTTCCACTACCCATGTAGTCAGCTCATCGATCATGGGTATCGGCGCATCCGAGCGTCCGCGCGCGGTACGCTGGGCCAAAGCCGGAGATATTATCAGCACTTGGGTCATTACCATTCCTGGTGCCGCTATCATTGCAGCAGTTATTTATATACTGCTGGGACAGCTTATTTTATTGTAACTTATCTTATTGTAAAAGCAGGAGATTTTTATGAACACATCAGCCCCTACATCATTAAGAAAACTGATCGACAAGGTGATTCCGCCTATGCCGGATTTCTTCTCCCTGATCAATGAACAATGCGAACTCTGCGTGCAAAGCATGTCTGTGTTTGTAAGCTATATGGAGAATGGCGACAAGAAACACGCAGATCAAATCCGCCGTCTGGAAAAGCATGGTGATGAACTCAAGCAACGCAACAGCCGCATCCTCAACCGCGCATTCACCACGCCAATGGACCGCGAAGATATTTATGATGCCATTATGAGCATCGATGACATTATCAATTACGCTAAAACCACGGTGCGCGAACTGGAGGTGCTGGAATTACAACCCGATCAGTGCATGCTGGAAATGGCGATTGAGCTGCGGAATGGTGCAGAAGCCCTGCAGCGCGGTTTCGCCATGCTATCCACCAACCCGGCTCATGCCGAAGATGATGCACTGGCGGCACGCAAGGCGGAGCAGCGGGTAGAGCGGGTGTACAGACAGGCCATCGCGAAATTATTCAACCCTGATGCGCTGCTGGAGAAAATTCCCGGCGATAACGGCGGTAGCGAACACCAGCAACTGGCGCTGGTGATGGTCGATATTTTCAAGCACCGGGAAATCTATCGCCACATGTCCAATGGCGCTGAAAGCCTTGCCCACACTGCCGATAAACTGAATGATATTATTGTGAAAATTTCCTGATGATTGCCATCGCATTCCAGGATATACGTTGAGCGTTACGGATTTTATATTGCCATCTGGCTGCCGCTGTCGACAATAAGCCTCGACTATCATTTTCAAAGCGATACAGGGAACTGAACATGCTTAAACAATACAAGGTGTGGGATCTGCCGACGCGGCTGTTCCACTGGATCAATTTCACCACTGTGATACTGCTGATGCTGGTAGGCACGTTGATGCTGTTCAAAAAAGATCTCGGCATTAGCAGTCTGGATGCCAAAATCGCCATCAAGGCGCTGCATGTCTGGATCGGCTATATCTTTGTGTTGAATCTGATGTTCCGCCTGCTGTGGGGCTTTATTGGCAACCGATTTGCCCGCTGGAGCAGTATCCTGCCGGGCAAAGGCTTTGCAGACGCGCTAACAGCCTATTGGGCCAGCATCAAGCGAGGCGAACCACAGCAGTTTTTGGGGCATAATCCGCTCGGCAGGCTGGCTGTGGCCTGCATCATGTTATTGCTCATAGCGCAAGCCGTCACCGGCCTGATCCGGGCCGGCACGGATATTTATTATCCGCCATTCGGATCGATGTTTGCTGCCCAGGTCGCCGCCCCCGGCGTTGATCCGGCCAGCATCAAACCATACGACAAAACCAATACGGATCCGCAACGACTCCACGAACTCATTGCGTTCAAGCATATCTACGGCGAGCTGCATTATTACGCCTTCTTTGCACTACTGGCCATGGTATTACTGCATATTGCCGCCGTGGTGCGCGCTGAAATTAGCGAAGGGGGCGGCCTGGTATCAGCCATGCTTTCGGGCCGAAAAACCTTGTCCGGGCCACCCGAGGATGATTCCCGCTAACGCGCGTGGATTGTTTCATCTTAACCCCCTCGGTCAGAGGCCGCCCGCCCAGATCCTTAACAGCGCTTCTCTGCAGGCGGAGATAGGAATTCAATCCGGATTGATTCAGGCTTGCGGCATGAGCCGCGATTCGATTTATACCTCGAACATTCATCAGGGCGGATTCACCTTCGATGATACAGTTGCTCGGGTGTTTGCCAACATGATTGCCCGCTCGGTGCCCGGCTACGGGCAAACTCTGCAGATGGTCGAACTGATCGCGCATGAATATGCACAAGCTGACAGCAGCCTCTATGATCTGGGCTGCTCGCTCGGCGCAGCCACGATGGCGCTATGTCGGGGCGCTGCCGATAAGGGAGCTCATATCATCGGCGTGGACAACTCTCCTGCCATGGTTGATCGCTGCAAAGAAATACTAAAAGATGAAAACGTGGATATTCGCTGTCAGGATATTCTCGATACGCGCATCGAACAGGCATCGGTAGTGGTGCTGAATTTCGTACTGCAATTCATCGCCAAACAAGAACGGCTCGCATTGCTTGCCAAGATTCATGCCGGACTCAAACCCGGCGGGGTATTGATTCTGTCCGAAAAGTGTGCCTTTGATGATGCGGATGAACAGCGCCGGCAGACCCGCTTGCATGAGGCATTTAAACGCGCACAGGGCTATTCGGATATGGAAATCAGCCGCAAACGCACCGCTCTGGAAAACGTACTGATCCCCGAAACGGCGGATACGCACCATGCCCGTTTGCAGCAGGCCGGATTCTCCGCCTCCCATACATGGTTCCAGTGTTTTAATTTTGTATCCATGATTGCCATAAAATGAAAGCCTATCAGGAGCACGAAGCAGCAAAACTGAAATATTGTCTGTCCTGTTCGCCGCTGACTGCGTTTGCTGATCAATTTTCAGGTGTAAATGCGCAGGGCTGGGCGAAAATACTTAAGCATGGTGATTTAAGTCGCTGGCAACGCGGTTTTGACTCCCTGCCCGACGTGAGCCCCTCTGACATTCATTTGAACGCCTCAGCGGTTGGAATCGGAGCAGCTTCCGACACTTCTGATTCAAATCAGGTCATCGAATCGGCGTTGAAACAGATGCACCCGTGGCGCAAAGGACCGTTCGAGTTATTCGGCGTCCATATCGACACCGAATGGCGCTCCGACTGGAAATGGGATCGCTTAAAAGACGCTATCACCCCGCTGGCCGGACGCACCGTACTCGATGTCGGTTGTGGTTCGGGCTACCACCTCTGGCGCATGCTGGGCGCTGGAGCCAAGTTCGCTATCGGCATTGACCCGACAGCATTGTTTTCCATGCAGTTCGCCGCCATCAAGCGCTACCAACCCGATGCGCCGGTATTTCTTCTATCTGTTGGCATCGAAGATATGCCGGACGGCATGCGCTGTTTCGATACTGTATTTTCAATGGGCATTCTTTACCACCGCCGCTCGCCTGTTGATCATCTGCTGGAACTGAAATCATTACTTCGCAGCGGTGGTGAACTGGTGCTGGAAACGCTGGTGATTGAAGGTGATGAACACAGTTGCCTGATGCCGCAAGGGCGCTACGCCAAAATGCGTAACGTCTGGTTTATCCCGTCGGTGGACATGTTAAGCCTGTGGCTGAAACGCACCGGTTTCAAACATATCAAAACTGTCAATGTAAGCCCGACCAGCACCGAAGAACAACGCAGCACCGCATGGATGAGCTTTGAATCCCTGGCTGATTTCCTCGACCCGAATGATTCCAGCCGAACCATCGAAGGCCACCCTGCCCCCGTACGCGCCATTCTCACTGCACAGGCATAATCCTTTCACCTCAGAAGGCTCGGAGGGCTAAGCATTATTCTATCTACGCCCAGCTTCCAGTTTTAACCCCTCAATACGTTCGAACTCTTTGCTTCATGGTCGGAATATGCAGTTGCTTGAGCTTCATTCGGCGAAAGCGTTTCAATACTTCCGATGGGGACGCTTGCAAAACAAAGCAGAGCTGGTCATATATGGCATATATGACAAAAATGACGCGCAGAAAAGCTGAATTACTGGCAGAGATTGAAAAATCACCATCGGTCTCTATTTATCAACTGGCCACACAGCGCGGGCGCAACTACCGGCGAGTATTCGACCATGTGAAGGAACTGGCTTCAGCAGGCTTGGTGAATATTCGTCCGGCTATTCGCAATGGGCGAAAGGTGTCCATGGTGGAAGGTATTTATTACCAGCGCCTGCAACGGCTGGATGATATGTATGCATTCAAGGCGGAAATCGATGCTGCTCAGTGAAGCAGCCGGCAAGCTATTAAGCCTGTTCGATCCGGAAGGTGTGCTGATCGGCGGCATTTGCGGTGCACT
>CAYUBK010000136.1:0-6009 GCA_964442955.1 uncultured Zetaproteobacteria bacterium
CAATTTCCCGTCCAATCCGACTGCGCAGGTGGTCGATCTCGATTTCTATGTCAAACTGGTCGATTTTGCGCGTGAGAATGACCTGATTGTGATCTCCGATATTGCTTATGCCGAGATATGTTTCGATGGTTATCAGTGCCCATCGATTTTGCAAGTGCCCGGCGCAAGAGATGTAGCAGTGGAATTCTATTCGTTATCCAAGACCTATAATATGCCGGGCTGGCGTATGGGCTTTATGGTCGGCAACAAGGATATCGTGGCTGCGCTGGCCAAGGTGAAATCATATCTGGATTATGGCACATTCCAACCCTTGCAGATTGCTTCGTGCGCGGCGCTGAACGGGCCGCAGGATTGCGTGGAAGAGATTCGGATGATGTATCAGTCGCGCCGGGATGTGCTGATTGACGGCATGCATAAAATGGGCTGGATGGCCGAGAAACCGAAAGCCACCATGTTTGTCTGGGCCGAGATTCCTGATGAATTCAAGGCATTGGGCTCGCTGGAATTTTCCAAGCGCATGCTCAAAGAGGGCGGTGTGGCCGTGTCGCCGGGCATCGGCTTTGGTGATTATGGCGATGAATATGTACGCATCGCACTGATAGAAAATGAACACAGAACCCGGCAGGCATTGCGCGGCATGCGCAAGTTCCTGGATGCAGGTTCGTCGTAGGATATTTTTCACCACAAAGATACAGAGGCACAAAGTTTTATGGTTTATTAATTCAAATAGAATATGTTTTTACTTTGTGTCTTAGTGGTTAAGTAGAATTGGAGAGTTAGAAATGACTGAAATAAGAGTTGGGTTGCTGGGCCTGGGTACGATTGGTACTGGCGTGGCGCGTATTTTGATTGAGCAACAGGCTCTGATGTCGCGTCGGCTTGGTAAACAGGTACGGTTGGTGGCTGCGGCGGATCGTGATCTGGATCGTGATCGTGGACTGGATTTCACAGGTGTGCGTCTCACCGACGATGCCAACGATATTGTCACTGCGGATGATGTCGATTTGGTGGTTGAGTTGATCGGTGGCTATGAGCCTGCCCGTACGTTTGTCGCGACTGCGCTGGCGCATGGCAAACATGCTGTAACGGCCAATAAAGCCCTGATAGCCAAGCATGGTGAAGAATTGTTTGCGCTGGCTGCTGAAAAAAATGTGGCAGTGGGTTTCGAGGCCGCTGTGGGCGGCGGTATTCCTTGCCTGAAGGCGCTGCGTGAAGGTTGCGCGGCCAATGCAGTGGAATCGGTCTATGGCATCTTGAACGGTACCTGTAATTTCATTCTGACCAAGATGGAGAACGAGGGGGCTGATTACGCTGATGTATTGAAAGAAGCGCAGGAACTGGGCTATGCCGAAGCTGACCCGACTTTTGATGTCGAAGGTATTGATACGGCCCATAAATTATCCATTCTGGCGGCCATGGCTTACGGCTCGAAAATAAAATTCGATGAAGTGTTTACCGAAGGCATCAGCAAGATTACCGCCTCGGATATTGAGTCGGCATCAGAGCTGGGTTACCGCATCAAATTGCTGGGCATCGCCAAGCCGCACGGCGATGGTCATGTTGAACGGGTCGAGATGCGCGTGCATCCAACGTTGGTACCTGTTAATTCGCAACTGGCACAGGTGTCCGACTCCTATAATGCCGTGCAGGTATCCGGTGACTTTGTCGAGCACACGATGTATTTCGGGCGCGGTGCAGGCGAACGTCCGACCGCATCCGCTGTCGTCGCCGACATCATGGATATTGCACGCGTGGTGCCGGATGGGGTTGAGCATCTGGCGCCGCCGATGGGCTTTGTGGAAGCAGAGCGTTGCGACTTGGAAACGCTGCCGGTAGCCGATATCCAATGTGAATATTATCTGCGTTTGATGGTGCAGGATCAGCCGGGTGTGATTGCGTCAGTCACATCCATTCTGGCCGATCATCGCATCAGCCTGGAAGCGATGAGCCAGAAAGAGCGATCGGAAGCGAACAGCGTACCAGTCGTGATGTTGACGCACGAAACCACCGAAGGAAATTTACAGGCTGCCATCAGCCGGATTACCGGCCTGAAAGCTGTTGAAGACGATGTGCTGATTCTACGTAAAGAATCGGCAGTCGCGTAATAAGGAAGCCATCATGCCCAGATACGAAGGAATTATTAATCGATACCGCGCTTTTTTGCCGATAGGCAAGGATGACTCGGTCATTACCCTGTATGAAGGGAACACCCCGCTGCATGAATCACTGAATTTGCGCAATGCTATCAACCCGGAATTGAAGCTGTTCCTCAAGTTCGAAGGTTTGAATCCGACCGGCTCGTTCAAGGATCGCGGCATGACCATGGCGGTAACGCAGGCTTATAACGCCGGCTCGCGCAAAATCATTTGCGCCTCGACCGGTAATACCTCGGCGTCCGCAGCAGCTTATGCGGCCAATTGCGGTATGGATGCCTATGTGCTTATTCCCGATGGCAAGATAGCGCTGGGCAAGATGTCCCAGGGCATGCGTTATGGTGCTAAAGTAATTCAGATTCGCGGTAATTTCGATGATGCGCTGGAGCTGGTACGCGAAATTTCCGCTGACGGCTCGATTTCACTGGTAAACTCCGTCAATCCGTATCGCATTCAGGGCCAGAAAACTGCCTCTTTTGAAATTGTCGATGAACTCGGTTTTGCACCCGATTATCACGCGCTGCCGGTAGGTAATGCAGGTAATATTACCGCTTACTGGATGGGCTATAAGGAATATTACGAGAAACGTATCAGCAAGTCCTTGCCTAAAATGATTGGTTTTCAGGCCGCCGGAGCAGCCCCGATTGTCAATGGCGCGCCGGTGGAAAATCCGGAAACCGTGGCTACGGCAATTCGCATCGGCAAGCCGGCCTCATGGCAGCAGGCGGAAGCTGCCCGCGATGAATCCGGCGGGCGCATTGATGCGGTCACCGATGAAGAAATTCTGCAGGCCTACGATATGCTGGCCTCTATGGAGGGGGTGTTCTGCGAGCCCGCTTCAGCAGCCTCGGTTGCCGGCGTGATCAAGCTCAACAAGGCCGGTTATTTCTCGCCGGGAACAAGTATTGTTTGCACCCTGACCGGCAATGGCCTGAAAGACCCGGATACCGCCATGCAGGGCATTCCAACCCCTGTAACCATTGATGCGACAGAGGATGCCGTGCGACGGGCTTTAGCCTGATTTGAAAGCATTCATCAGACAGTTACTGGCTCGATTTGGTATGATCTGGCTGATCATTATGGTGACGGGCTCCATCGTCTTAACAGGTTGTTTTATTGAATATGGTTCCTACTGGCTCATGGATGTTCCGATGCGTCCCGCCGGGTGGGTGATGTTGATTGTACTTCCACTTTTGATAGCGCCGCCATTATTGTATGTGATGCTGGATCAATTCCAAAAACTGGATCTGGCCCATCAGGAATTGTTTATTTCAGAAAAAAGTATTCAACTTGCTCTGGCTGAGGTGAAGGATTTGAAAGGTCTTTTGTCTATGTGTGCCGGCTGTAAAAAAGTTCGTAATGCTGAAGCTGAATGGGTGAATGTTGATTCTTATCTGAAAAGCAATACGAATGCCGAGATCAGTCATGGATATTGCCCTGACTGCGCCAGCAGTTTTCTATCTGCAAAATAAATATATGCTAGCAGTTGTGACGAATGGTTTCGTGCCGGGTGAACACGGGCAGTTGTCCTTGCACCCATCAATGATGATCTGGAATAAGCTTTTATCTGCATACCGCCAAACCTGGTTCCATTGTACAGCTAAAAACCCATTGGGCTGGTATGCATCCCTGTGCGAAACATCGCCGACTGCTTTGCTAATGCAGCAATGCGATGCTTTGCCGCAAGACATGTCCCAGTGCTGGATAGCAACACCCTATCATGCCCAACTGGCTCGTACTGCGGTGCGGGTGATGCCTGAAGGTCAGTTTGCATGGACAGCAGAGGATGCGAATGAACTGTGCGAAACGCTGAATCCGCTATTGGCTGACGAGGGTATGCAACTGATCGCGATTGGTGCTGCACTATTATTAGCTTGCCGGGAGTCCATGGATGCTTCCCCGCAAGGGTTTGGCTCGATTTCGGGCAACTTATTGCCGGACCGACACCATGAAGGCGAAGATGGTGGCCGTTTAAATCGTTTATTGTCCGAGATTCAAATGTTCCTGTTTCAGAACCCTTTAATGGCGAGACATGAACGGGGTGAGCCTGAAGTAAGCGGCATCTGGCTCTGGGCGTCTATGGATCAAATGATTCAGCCCCTCCTAAATGATTCCACAATCAGGAAGGTAGCCGTAGCCACACGTAATCCGGTTCTACATGCTATTGTGGATGGCAAAGGTGCCGGGTTGATGATTACTGAGGCGGAGCGAACAGGTGATTTGCTACAGCATGATGCGCCATTGCCAGACAGGATTGTACTGGCTGGCGAAGGCCATGCGGTGCTGCTGAAGAAGTCTTTCTTGCCTCGATTTGGCGCAGTGAGCTGGAAGCCAAGTAAACCGAAGGCGGAAGAAGTTCTGTTAAGCAAGCTGTGTAGCGCGATATCATGATGGGTTCTTTATCGTTACCAGAAGGGGAAACGGTCAAGGGGCGCACGCTGGCATGGTCAAATGGCCCGTTGGCGGCAGATGATCCGGCTGCGGCCTGGAATGGCTTGCTGGCGGCGCGGGGACTAAGCGAGTCCGATCCATTTTTTGCCCCGCGACTAACCGATTTGCCAGATCCGTTTGCCATGATGGATATGGACAAGGCGGCGACGCGTGTGGCAGATGCGATTCTAGGCGATGAAAGAATCCATATTTTCGGGGATTTCGATGCCGATGGTGTCAATGGCACAGCAATTCTTCTGGAAGCGCTGCGTGATGCCGGCGCATCGGTGTCATCATCGATTCCGCATCGGGCGGATGATGGGCACGGCATTGGCGTGGAGCCGGTACGTTTAGCCGTGGCCGCGGGTGTGAAGCTGGGTATCAGCGTTGATACAGGAACCACCTGTTTTGATGCTTGCACTGAAGCACAATCCAATGGCTTCGACTTGATTGTTAGTGATCATCATTTGCCGGAATCGAAATTGCCTGATGCGTACGCACTGCTTAATCCGGCGCGCGCCGATTGCGGCTTTGCCGAGCGCAAATTATGTGGAACCGGCGTGGCCTTCTTTCTGCTCATGGCCGTTTGGAAAAAGCTGGCTGAATCGGATGCGCGACCGGATTTCGATCTGCGTGTGCTGCTCGATCGGGTGGCGGTGGCGACCATCGCCGATGTAATGGATATTGTCGGTGTGAACCGGGTTCTGGTTTACCACGGCTTAAAACGTTTAAACACCAACCCCTGCATCGGCATGCAGGCCTTGTTGAGCGTGGCAAAGATTAAAAAAGCAGTGACTGCTGAAACCATCGGTTTTTACCTGGCACCGCGCATCAATGCGGCCGGTCGCTTGCAGCATGGGGAATCGGCCATGCAATTGTTATCCACCCACGATGTTGATGAAGCCATGGCGCTGGCCAGAGAACTGGATGAAACGAATAAACAGCGGCGCATGGTAGAGGCCGAGGTATTCAAACAGGCCGAATTTGTACTTGGCGACTCGGATGTGTTGGCTGTCTACGATACACGCTGGCATGCCGGTGTTGTCGGGCTGGCGGCAGGGCGTCTGGCTCGCAAACATGGCAAACCGGCAGCGGTCGGTTTTGTTACGCCGGACGGGGTTGTGCGCGTATCCCTTCGCGGCACGCCGGGATTTCATGTTGGCAATATTCTCAATGCCTGTAGCGCCCATCTCGAAGGCTTCGGCGGCCATGCCGGTGCGGGTGGTGGCTCCATTAAAGACGGGCAATGGGACGGGTTCAAGGCCGCATTTTCCGCTGCCATCAGCAGTCAGGCGGCCAATGCATCCGATCATCGCTTACAGGCCATCGACGGTATACTGGGATTAGGATGCATGCACATCGGTTTGGCGGAGCGGCTGGCTCGTTTTGAGCCGTTCGGGCGAGGTAATCCAGCTTGCCTGTGGCT
>CAYUBK010000137.1:0-6006 GCA_964442955.1 uncultured Zetaproteobacteria bacterium
AACACCCGACGATTGAGTAACGAAATGGTAAACTCACCATTTTGTTACTCAAGAGTTACGGTTCAGGCATGATTGGCCTATGACACTGCATACGCTTGCACATCTAAGCATTGAAACCGCACCCAATCCAACAGCCTCTGTGATTTGGCTACATGGACTCGGTGCCGACGGCCACGATTTCGAGCCGATCGTTCCCCAACTTGGCCTGCCTGATGCGCTATCTGTGCGTTTTATTTTCCCGCACGCGCCGCCCATTCCGGTCACCATCAATGGCGGCTACATCATGCCTGCATGGTACGATATCAAACAGAACAACCTCGGCATTGAACATGATAGCACAGGCATCCGGAATTCAGCCAAAGATATCCAGATGTTGATTGAGCAGGAAGAAATGCGCGGCATTGCTTCCAACCGCATTATTCTGGCCGGCTTTTCTCAAGGTGCAGCGATGGCCCTGCATGTCGGGTTGCGCCAGACTGACCCCTTGGCCGGAATGATAGTTTTGTCCGGCTACTTGCTTATGCCCGAGCAAATAGATCAGTTCGCGCCCACATCCAATACCGCGCCTTTGTTTATGGCCCATGGCGTGCATGATCCGATTGTTCCCTTCAGCCTGGGCGACCATGCGCGCCGCACACTGGAACCCCTCGGATATGCCATTCAATGGCACAGCTACCCGATGGAACACAACGTTTGCCCTGAAGAAATCCGCCATATCGGCGCATGGATCAACACTATTCTTTCTGATTAAACCCTGCTCTGTTATTCGCCGATGACTACGCATCATTGAATGGCTAACATGCCGCGCATGCAAACTTTCCCCGATCTATTGAAATCCCTGTGGCAGCGCATCGGCTCGATGTCACTAGCCATTATCCTGCTGGTCGTATTGGCGATTGCCTCTGTAATCGGCACGGTACTACTGCAAAATCAGGCGCAGACCGATTATCTGCAACAGTTCGGGCCGTTATGGTACTGGGTGTTCCGCTCGCTCGGGCTGTTCGACATGTATCATACCTGGTGGTTTATGGGCATCCTCGGCTTTTTGATGGTGTCGCTAACTTCCTGCCTGTGGCGCAATGTGCCGAAGATGCTCAAGGATATGCGCACACGTAAAGTCACGGTGGCCGAGAAATCACTGAAACGTTTCCAGTACCTGCATGACTGGCAGTTGAAAGATGTTAATGCTGATCGGTTACAGCAGTCATTTCGTGAGCGCCTGCGTGGCTGGGAGTTCAGAGAGGCCGGACAGGAAGGTGTCCAGTATCTACGCGCCGATAAAGGCCGCTGGAATAAATGGGGCTATATTCTGGTACATACAGCCATATTGGTCATTTTGGTAGGCGGCTGGATTGGGTCAAAATACGGATTCCGGGGCGATATGGCGGTCGTGGAAGGTGGCTCCGAGCATGAAATTTCTTTTTTACAGGGTACGGAAACCGGTCATTTGAGTATGCCGTTTGAAGTGCGCTGCAACAGCTTCTCGATTGATTTCTTCCCGACCGGCGCACCCAAGGAGTTCCTCAGTAACCTGACGATTATTGATCACGGTAAAGAGGTGCTAACCAGCGATATCATTGTCAACGAGCCGTTATATTATAAGGGCGTGCGTATTTATCAGGCCAGCTTCGGCGATGGCGGTTCGGATATTACATTTAAACTGTTCCATATGGATGGGTCGGAAACCATTACCACCGCCAAAGCACAGGTCTATAAGTCATGGAAAGATGAAAAGACCGGTATGTCGATCAAGGTAACCGACTTCAAACCGTATAATGTCGAGAATATGGCCAATCCCGGCGAGGCTACCAATTTTCAGGATCTCGGCCCGGCGGTGGAGTATGAGTTGCGCGGCCCCGGACTCAAACCGGTCAAGATCAAGTCATTTATGAATCCATTCACTGGCCCCGAAGGCAAGAATCAGGGCTCTTTTATGATGGTATCGCTGACTGGCGACAAAGCGGACTATAAGCCGGTGGCGTTGGGCCTGGATTTGACCAACCCGGTGGAATGGAAACTATTTCACGCCTTTATGCGGCAGCTGGCGATCATCGACAAATCTGACAAAAAGGCGAATCTGACTGCATTCAAAAATGCCATGAAAGAAGTCTTCGGCGAGGGTAAACGTCCGGAAGCGATGCAAGATATGGCCATGCGTACATTGCAGGCGGTGAATATGATGTCAGCACTGCCCTGGCCGATGTTGCCGATACTGGGTGATTTCGAGCAACATTATTATACCGGTCTGCAGTTGGCGATGGACCCGGGCATGAATGTAGTCTGGATCGGCAGCGCCATACTGGTACTCGGTTTGTGCATTATGCTTTATATGCCACATCGCAAGCTGTGGCTGATTATTCGGCCTGAATCGAACGGGGTTCATATCACGCTGGCAGGCATGGCAAACCGCAATCACCTTGTTTTCAATCAGGCTTTTAACGATTTGTTCACGCAGCTTGATAAAGATTTCACCGAAAGTTCGTCAAGGAGCACTTAATGACTGCAATCACTGCTGAATCCGGTTTTTCAGAGATATTATTTCAAGGCCGATGGGCATGGCTGCGCTTTACTGCCTATCTGGGCGCCATGGTTGGCATTGCCTCTATGGCTATGTTTGGCGTGGGTGAATACGAAGAGAGTGCCTTTTTGTATCAAATACTGAGCATGAAAGGCGTGATGTGGGGCGGCACGGGTGCACTGGCCGGATGTGGCCTGGCTGTCGTCGCCAGCACGCTGAAACCAACTTTGTCAGATACGAAGATGGCGCGCAATTTTGTACCATGGCTGGACGGCTTTGTATTGATGGTGATTCTGGCAGCTATCTGGGCGCTGTTTGAGCCAGCTCAGAGTCAGATCACCTATGAAGACCAGTCCAACCTGTTTGCCGGTCGCGTTATTATGGCGATGAATGTGATTTTCATCTTTTCCGCCGTTTCTTATATCGCCTATTTATTTGCGCCGGAATCTTTTATTGGCCGCGTGGCGACATGGACGGCTTATATCGGCGTGTACCTGGGCGGCTCGGCGCTGTTGCTGCGCTGGCATGAATCCTATTTATTTGACATGGAAATCGGCCATGCCCCGGTATCCAATCTGTATGAAGTGTTCATCTTATTGTTCTGCATTACTGCGGCTGTGTATTTGACGCTGGAAAAACGCTATGAGGCTAAGGCGATGGGAGCGTTTGTAATGACGCTGGTTTCCGCCGGCGTGTTTTTCGGCATCTGGCTGGATTCTGTCGGTCAGGGCGATATCAAGCCGCTGGTACCGGCATTGCAATCCTATTGGATGAAAATTCATGTGCCGATGAATTTCGTGGGTTACGGCTCATTCGCAGTCGCCTGCGGCGCAGGCATGGCCTATCTGGTTCGCCATCGTCTGGAAGCTGCTGGCGGCACTGCAAAAATGCTGGCCATATTCCCATCGCTGGAGCAACTCGATCAACTGGCCTACAAGGCGGTCGCCATCGGCTTTCCTGCTTTTACGCTAGCTACGATTCTTGGTGCGGCATGGGCGGCGGAAGCATGGGGCGGTTACTGGTCATGGGATCCTAAAGAGACATGGGCGCTGATTGTATGGCTGATTTACGGCGCTTATTTGCATGCTCGCGTCTCACACGGCTGGCATGGCAAGGCGCTGGCCTGGTGGGCCGTGGCAGGCTTCCTTATTACTGTGTTCTGTTTCCTGGGCGTGAATATGTATCTCTCGGGCCTGCATTCATACGGTCGCCTCACATAAGTCACAAAGCTGTGCTATAATCGCCCTGTCTTCAAAGGGGAATTGCATGAAACCATTACGTAAAATCATCTTTCCGGCTGCCGGCATGGGAACGCGTTTCCTGCCGGCCACCAAAGCCAGCCCGAAGGAAATGCTGACCATTGTCGACAAGCCGCTGATTCAGTACGGCGTGGAAGAGGCGCTAGCCGCCGATATGGAACAGATTATTATGATTACCGGTCGCGGCAAGCGCGCTATCGAAGATCACTTTGATATTTCCGCAGAGCTGGAAGCCAATCTAAAAAAAGCGGGCAAAGAAGCCCTCTACAAAAAAGTTTCTTACGTCGCCCGTATGGCTGAAGTAATCTATGTACGTCAAAAAGAGGCACTTGGCCTGGGTCATGCCGTACTGTGCGCTCGCCACTGGGTGTTTGATGAGCCGTTCGGTGTTTCACTGGCCGATGAATTGATTATCGGTGATGTTCCGGCCATGCAGCAACTGCGTGCAGTGTATAATCAAACCAAATGCTCGGTGATCGGTCTGATACAAGTGCCGGAAGATCAAGTGTCCAAATATGGCATTGTTGCCTATCAGGCCGAGGAAAACGGCTTGTTACGGCTGACCGATATGATTGAAAAGCCGAATACGGAAGATGCGCCATCACGTTTGGCGATCATAGGCCGTTATATATTTACACCGCGTTTGATGGACCTCTTGTGCCATGTGCAGCCGGGAAAAGGCGGTGAAATTCAGCTTACCGATGCGATTTCAGCTTTAGCCAAAGAAGAACCTGTATATGGCGTATTGCTTGATGGCCAGCGCTTTGATGCGGGCAACCCGGAAGGATTCCTGAAAGCCAACGCCATCCTTGGCCTGCAGCATAAAAAATTCGGTGAAGCCCTGCGTCAGGAATTGATTAAGCACCTGTGAAAAACGACAGTACTAAAAACATTCTGGCTCTGGATACATCCTGTGGCGCCATTGCAGCCTGCATCATTCAGCACGGACATTGCTATGAAGCACAGTATGATGGTGAAAACGGCGGAAAAACCCGTTCGACATCCATTGTGCCGATATTGGATGCTTTGCTGAAGCAAGCAGGCTTAAGTTGGCAACAACTCGACGTGCTGGCGATAGGTGCCGGGCCGGGCTCATTTACAGGTTTACGCATTGCGGCGGCTACGCTGGCAGGCATCAACACAGGGCTACGTTTGCCCATTATCCACCTCTCTTCGCTGGCCATTACGGCGATGCAGGTTCAATCGACCGAGCCGATTCGGGTGATGGAAGATGCCAGAGCTGGCGAGGTGTTTTCCGGTTATTACCAGCATGGCAACAGACTGGAGGCAGATGCCTGCCTGAGCTGGGCTCAGACCGAAGCACTCAAGGCGGGCCAGTATTGCTGCCACAGCGAGCCGCCAGTTCAAATGAGCAACTGGAAACGCGAGGCGTTGACGCTACCACGCAGTCGGGCGCTGGCATTGGTAACAAAATCCGCGTCTGCACAAGTGCATGACTGGGACACACTACCCATATACCCATCGCCGGTTTATTTGCAGTTATCACAAGCGGAGCGAAACGCGAATGGAGCATAATACAATACGCATACTCTTTGTTTGTCTGGGCAATATCTGTCGTTCGCCGCTGGCTGAGATCATCATCAAGGCGGCAGCCACCAAGCGAGGCCTGCGCCATTATCATTTTGAATCAGCCGGTACAGGTAACTGGCATGTCGGTGGTTCGGCTGATCCGCGTTCCGCCGCCAAGGCCACTGAATACGGTCTGGATTTGAGCGCCCACAAAGCGCAGCAGGTTACGGTTCAAAACTGTAACGACTGGGACTGGCTGGTTGCCATGGATACCGAGAACCGGGGAGAATTATTACGTATGGGCGTGCCGGAGTCGCGACTGTTGATGATGCGCCAGTTTGAAAATAGTGCGAATATTGCCGATGTGCCTGATCCCTACTATGGCGGCCCGGATGGTTTTGAGCATGCATACCAGATGCTGGCTCAGAATGCAGAAGCGCTGCTGGATTACCTCGAAGGCCAACAATAAAGCCATCACAGCGCATTTTTCAGGAAGCTGAAACAGACGATATTGTAATAAACCGGCAAAACAATGTTTTAACGCTTGATTAATTGCATCGGCGGCGCTAGAAATCGCGCCCCTTTAAATGGCCTGCCCTTTTTATCCGCTTTCGGTGGATTGAAAAGAGGCAAAGCCATAGAACTACGGAGCAATGACGTGAAAGCTGACATTCATCCAGAATATATCGCATCCAAGGT
>CAYUBK010000138.1:0-5984 GCA_964442955.1 uncultured Zetaproteobacteria bacterium
CTTGTACCGATATGGCATTATTCTGCTGCTGCCATCCGTGAAACGGACGACCATCAAATTCCAGTGCCATGGCAATGCGCTGCTTCATGTCAGCCATGGTAATAACAGGCTGATGCCGCCACAAGTCGCCCACAAGGTAGAAAACAGGAGTTTATTCGCAGTGGAAATCCTGTTTTCAGCGCTTACAGATGCAAGCATGGATGGGTGTTGTGGCCAGCGTAACCATAGTATTTGCGCATGTATGGATGCATCTGCCAAAGCATGGCGGAATGCCGTCATCAGTAATACCGGTATTTTTTTCCAGTCGTATCGTAACCGAAATTGTTGGCGCAAATACGATAGCAGTTTACCCATCTGTTGTTTCATGGACATCATCATGAATGCCTGAACCATCAATCGCTCTCCAGAACGTGGTAACCGCATCAATAAGCGCAGCCATTCAGCATGGCCAAGCAGACGAAACATGAGAATGGCCATGGCATAAATACTTGCCAGATGAACGCTCAACCACAGTCCTCGCATCAAACCTTCCCGGCTCACACCAATGGGCAACCCCGGCAACAATAACTGGCCGGGCGTAAACAGCATATGCAGTAATAGAATAGGAATGATAAACCAGCGTAACAAACGCAATAGCCTGAGGCTTGTGCGCCAATCTCCATCCAGCAAGCGAACGATGACAGCGGCAAGCACTGCCAAAAGCAAAGCAAGCCTAAGCGAGGTGGCCGAGACAGCAAGGAATAACAGGCCGAAGCCCATCATCAGCCTGGATACAACATGGCTGCCAAAAAAGATTTCAGGGATGCTCATACTGCGTTGCGTTTATGGTGTAGTAATCATGTCGGTAGCCGGTTACTTTACCGACATGATCGACATCGAAACTGATGCCCGAGAAATTCAACGCTTTTTATTTTCCTCATCATCATCTTCATCGTTAAACTCTTCAAGCAGATGACCCAATACCTGTGTGGCGCCATGTTCGACAGTATCGGTTTCAGTCTGATCTATATCAGTCGTTTGCTCTTCCACATTGGAAAACTCATTAAGCAGGTTATCGAGTTCCTGCGTTGCGCCATGATCGGTATCCATGCCAATCGTGCCAGTGTCGTTTTGCGGTGAAGCGCTTTCTGCAGTCTCAAAAAGTGATTCATCCAGCTCACCACTTTCATCTCCAATGACAAGCTGATTTTCATCAGTATCGGAAAATTCCGCCAGCAAGCTATCCAGCTCCTGCGTAGCTTCATGATCAATATCAATACCGCTGGATTCACTTGGCATCAGTGCCACATCATCCGCTTCAATTTTTCCCCGTTCAATCACAGATTCATCAAAACCACTCTGCGTATCGGCAAAACTGATGTCGTCTTCATCCTCAAATTCACTGAGCAGTTGATCCAGGTGGCGGGTCGAGCCTGCTTCTTCAAAGGAACGATCATCTTCAAAATTCTCATTTGTCTGCGATTCGTCAGGTACTGTTTCGACGGTGTCCTGATCCGAAAATTCGGTTAATAAGTTATCCAGTTCCTGAGTCGCACCACCCAGAACATCGAAATCAGGTAAGGTATCTGTTGCGGCAGCATCAAGCGACTCTGTTGTGTCCGGCGTATCACTTGAAAGGGCTTTGCTTTCATGCTCAGGAAATTCAGAAAGTATATCGTCAAGTTCCTGAGTTGTGCTCGTATGCATGTCGACTGGATCTGATTGCTGAGCAGCGCCTGATTCATCAATTTGCTTCAAATCCCCATCAAATGCCGCATCGTGCAACCATGACATTTCTTCAGTGTCATCATCAGCATTCGAAACATCAACCTCATTTTGCTCATGCAGTTGTTTATCACTCTCGATATCCGGCACATCCAGATCAGACAGGTCGAAATCCAGATCATCAGCAGCAGACTCATCCAGAGGGACAGTATCCTGTACAGTCTCGCCAAATTCCGCTTGTTCCAGAACCTCCGGTTCAGCAACATGTTGAGCTGTATCCGCCCCCAGTTTTTCTATCGAAGCTTTAAATCGATCCAGATCAACAGCCGCAAGCGTCATGGTTGCTGCTGCTACAGTTTCATCCAGACTTGACCGATCACTCTTGCCCAGCAGCAATTCCGCCTTCTTGATATGCGCTTCAACGTTATCGGGCTGCAAACGCAGTGCCATATCCAATTGTTTGATGGCTTCGTCATCCATGCCGTAGCGGATATATACATCTGCCTCGGCCATGTAATTAATATCCGGATCAGGTTCAGTGTTTACATCGCTATCGAACGGCTCCAGCTCTGCTGTATCCGTATCACTGAGTTCATCTGTAAACACAGGCAAAGAATCAATCGTCGCGGTTTCTTTGAATGACGGCACCTCAGATTCAGCCGTTTCAATACCGGCAACCTCATGTTCAATAACTGACTCAAGCGCTTTGCCTTGTTCTGCCGATTCCATCTCGGCTGAGGTATCTGGCGAAGCAGGTGCCACTGCAACGCCGGGATGAGCAGGTTCTCTACGCATCAGCATAGCGACAATGCCGAGCAAGATGATCACCAGAGCAATCAACAACCACATCACCCAGTCCATTCCGGCAGCCAATGGTGCTGACTTTTGCTGGTCTACTTTCTCCAACTCTGATTGTAAGCGGCTAATCAGGATTTCCAGTTTTTCCAAATGGGCCTGTGTTGCTGCCGCAGTGACAGCATCATTTTCAACTTTACGGTTCAGCGTTTCTATGTTTTTCTGGTTACTGCTCAACTGTTTCTGAAGCAAAGTATTTTGTTGACGCAAATCATCCAGAGCCTGACCGGACTCAGCCTGCGATTGCGCAACAGCAGCAGCAATCTCAGCAGACTGACTGGCAGTGGCAGATGGTGGAGATGCTGACTTCTCCTCACTGACCGCGGTTGCTGTTTGGGGCTGAGCCTGCGGGCTGCTTTGTGCGGCAGATATTTTATCTGCTACATTTGTTATCGCTTCCGGAGCTGATGCCACGCCATCAGCATGTTCACCTACACTGATCCGTTTCGTATAACGGGTACGCTGGGCTTCCTTTTCAGCAGCATAGCGCGGTTGTTGCGTGAGCTTCTTCCAGTTTTTCTCCTGCTCAGCAAGAAAGTGTGTTGATTCTGCTTTGTTATGTTTCTCGATTTCGGCAGCAATCGGTACGTTTAGGTGCGAACCTGCTTTCATCAGATTAATATTTTCCTGATCAAAACTGCTGAGATTTTTCTCAAACAGAGCCTGCATGATCTGATTTCGGGTATAGCGGTAATCAATTCTGAGTCGCTCAGCAACCGTTGAAAGGGTATCGCCTCTGACAATAGGGCCGTAGCGGTCTGTTCTGGCCCAGCCTTCGTAGTATTTGGGTTCGGGTTTAACGCTTGCTGCATCAGTAGTTGACGGCTCGGGCATGAATGCCTGACCGGCAGATTTAGTCAGGCTTGTTTGAACCGGCACCTGTGAAGCCGGTTGTTTGATTGCTTCAACAGTTGGCTGCGGCGCCATGGTAGCTGCCTGCTGAATCGATTTGGCCGCATCCAGAAATACCGGGAATTTTTTGAAATGCGATACACGACCATAACGAATTTTGAGTACGAGATTAAAAAACGGAGACTTGATTCTGCTGCGGGAAGTCAGCTCTACGCGCACGCCGCGTTTATCGCTGGCCACATCAGCACGAATCGATTTCAGAATCGGGTCGCGATAGACCTCAAAAATTTTGTAGTCGGAAGACGCTGCAATTTCAACAAAGACCTTGGACACCAGTTCATTGGCTTCCAGCTTGAGCGGAACTTCGGCATAAAAAGGTTCGCCAAGGCGGCTGGCTACTTCGATTTTTTCCAGCGAGGCAGCCTGAATATTTCCGGCGAACAGCAATAGCGCCGGAGCAAGCAACGCAAAGGCCAGTGTACGCCAAACCCTATTCCCCATTATTTCCTCCGTTTCATCCCGGCTATTCGCCTCTACTTCGTCCTGGCCAGACGTCCTGTTCTATGCCTTTCGAATCAAAATTTCCGCTATCTGAACAGCATTTAGCGCCGCACCTTTACGTACATTATCGGCAACAATCCACAAATGCAAAGAATTCGGACATGAATGGTCATCGCGAATGCGCCCAACCCATACCGGATCGGTGCCAGCTGCTTCACTCGGCATCGGATAATCTTCGCCGCTAGGATCATCGACCACGCAAACGCCATCTGCATCTGCAAGCAATTCACGTGCCTGTTCCGCATTCATCGGTCCATCGAACGTGATATTGATGGATTCGGAATGGCCGTAGAATACCGGCACGCGAGCGGTCGTTGCCGTTACGGCAATATCAGCACCCATAATTTTGCGAGTTTCGTCCATCATCTTGCGTTCTTCTTTGGTATACCCGTCATCCATAAATACATCAATGTGTGGAATCACATTAAATGCTATACGGGCCGGAAATACGTCCACCTCGGCGGCCTGCGAATTGAGCAACTGGCCGGTTTGTTTGGCCAGTTCTTCCATCGCTTTGCCGCCGGCTCCGCTAACAGCCTGATAGGTGGAAACCACGACACGTTCAATCGGCACAGCATCGTGCAAGGGTTTAAGCGCTACCACCATTTGAATTGTCGAGCAGTTTGGATTGGCAATAATTTTATTCTCGCGCGCCATGTCCAGCGCCTGCGGATTCACTTCCGGCACCACCAACGCGATTTCTTCATCCATACGCCAGGCGCTGGAGTTATCCACCACATAACAGCCCGCAGCTGCAAAACGTGGTGCATGGGTTCTGGATGTATCGCCACCGGCAGAAAACAGGGCAATATCGACCCCGGTCGGATCGAATGTATCCAAATCCTGTACGATATATTCCTTGCCCTTGAACTCAATGACAGAACCGGCGCTACGGCTGGATGCCACCGGAATCAGTTCGGCGATGGGAAAATCGCGCTCGGCCAGAATCTCCAGCATGGTTGCACCGACCGCGCCAGTCGCACCCACGACAGCGACGTTATAGCCCGCTTCCTTTTGCTCAATAAATCGTTCGCCCATCAAGCCAGCGCCTCCAGTGCAGCGCATACCGCATCGCCCATAGCAGAGCAGGATACCGATGCTTCACCGCCAAAGGCCAGATCCACCGTGCGCACACCGGCATCAAGCGTGTTCTCGACCGCCTGTTCAATCTTGTCGGCCAGATCAGCGCGATCCAGCGAGAAGCGCAACATCATAGCTACTGATAAAATCGTAGCCAACGGGTTGGCCTTGTTCTGACCGGCAATATCGGGCGCTGAGCCGTGAATCGGTTCATACATAGCGAATTTCTCACCAATGGAGGCAGACGGCAGCATGCCGATCGAGCCGGTCAGCATGGATGCTTCATCGGATAAAATATCGCCAAATAAATTGCCGGTGACAATCACATCGAACTGGCGCGGATTGCGAATCAGCTGCATGGCCGCATTATCGACATACATGTGAGAGAGCTCGACATCAGAAAATTCCGACGCATGCAAATCAATAATCACACTGCGCCACAGTTCGGACACATCCAGCACATTGGCTTTCTCAACACTGCAAACACGCCCTGAACGCATACGCGCCGCCTCAAAAGCGGTACGACCGATACGCCGGACTTCAGACTCGGTATAAGCCATAGTATTAAAACCACGCCGTTCGCCGTCCACCGTTTCAATGCCGCGCGGTTGGCCGAAATAAATACCGGAAACGAGTTCACGCACTACCAAGATATCAACGCCATCAATCACTTCAGGCTTCAGCGTGGAAGCATCGAGTAGCTGGGAATGGACTTTGGTCGGGCGATAATTGGCAAACAGGCCGAGATCCTCGCGGATGCGCAGCAACCCGGCTTCTGGCCGCATCGGTTTAGCCAACGCTTCCCACCTGGGGCCGCCAACAGCGCCAAGCAGCCCGGCATCGTAGGCGGGTGCTAAGGCGCGGGTCGCCGCACAATACGGCACGCCGCCGACGCCAATACCGGGGCCGCCAGTGGCCCCCCCCCCCCCCCC
>CAYUBK010000139.1:0-5940 GCA_964442955.1 uncultured Zetaproteobacteria bacterium
GGTATTGCACTGCCAGTCCAGCATCATTACCATCGAAAATACCCGATAACAGCGTGATTTCAGCATTGCCTTCGCCAGCAAAAAGTTGCCGTAAGGCACAGCCTTCAATGGCATCAGTAACGCCAAAATGACGGCAGCCGGTATCGAATAAGGCAGGCGCAACCAGGTTCAGGTCGTGGCCATAGGCATTGGCTTTGACGACAGCCATGGTGTCCGCCTGTCCGGCGAGTTGATGAAGCCGTCTGAAATTATGATCCAGATGATCCAGGTTGATGTGTGCAATAGCGGGGCGAGACATATTGTGAATCATGGCGGTTTTCACATATTCGTCAAAGTTTTCGCGTTGCACAAGTTATGATTGCCATGGTATGTTCAATCTGTGAACATACGCCGCATGTCGAACGAGTCGTCAGCCGCAACAGATTATTATCTGCTCAAACTGATCAGTGAAAAGCCTGCAATTAGTCAGCGCAGTCTGGCTGATGAGCTGGGCTTGAGTCTCGGCAAAACCAATTATTGTCTCAAGGCATGTATCTCCAGGGGGCTGGTTTCGGTGGGTCGTTTTCGCCGCAGCGATAACAAGCGCGCTTACGCCTATTTATTGACGCCGTTAGGCGTGGAAGAAAAGGGTCGGATGACGTTAACCTTTCTACGCTACAAAATGCAAGAGTATGAGCGACTATGCAGCGAGATCGAAGCATTGAAGCAGGAAGTAAATGCATTGCCCGACAAAAAGGACGCAACTGTTGTGGTGGGCAGGGTATGAAAATCGCTGTTTCGGATATATAGGAGGGGTGTGATGAAAGCGGTAATTCTTGCCGGCGGGCTGGGTACGAGGATCTCTGAAGAAACGCACCTGAAGCCAAAGCCGATGATTGAAGTCGGCGGCAAGCCGGTGTTGTGGCATATCATGAAAACGTACTCTGCTCATGGTGTAACCGATTTTATTATTTGTCTTGGTTATAAGGGATATATGATCAAGGAATATTTTGCCAATTATTATCTTCATACATCGGATGTGACATTTGATATGCGCGACAACTCCATGAAAGTGCATCAGAATATATCCGAGCCATGGACGGTGACGTTGGTGGATACGGGAGAACAGACCATGACAGCAGGGCGCTTGAAGCGAATCGCACCCTATCTGGATCACGAAGATTTTTGTTTTACTTATGGTGACGGTGTGTCTGATGTGAATATCACGGAACTGATTGAATTTCATCAGTCCCAGAATACGCTGGCTTCGGTTACTGCGATTCAGCCTGCAGGGCGTTTCGGGGCACTGGATCTCAATGGAAATAAAATTTCAGCATTTGAAGAGAAACCGCAGGGTGATGGCTCCTGGGTGAATGGCGGATATTTTGTATTGTCTCCTGAAGTGATGAACTATATTGATGGTGATGCAACAACTTGGGAAAAAGAGCCGCTACAGACGCTGGCAAACGCAGGTGAGTTGTCAGCCTATAAACATGACGGATTTTGGCATCCAATGGATACATTGAGAGATAATAACCATCTGAACGAATTATGGGATAGCGGCAATGCACCCTGGAAGGTTTGGTAGTGAATCCATCATTCTGGAAGGGTAAACGTGTATTTGTGACGGGGCATACCGGCTTCAAAGGCAGTTGGCTCAGTTTGTGGCTGAAATCTCTGGGGGCAGATGTGACAGGTTATGCCTTGGATCCGGTGACTAGGCCGAGTCTGTATGAAGTTGTCGGTGTTGCTGATGGGATGAACTCTATTATCGGCGATGTTCGTGACCGGGAGAAGCTTGTCCAAGCCATGCATGAAAGCGAACCCGAGGTTGTTATTCATATGGCCGCTCAGGCGCTGGTGCGTTATTCCTATCAATACCCTGTTGAAACATATGAAGTCAATGTTATGGGCACGGTTAATTTACTGGAGGCTGTGCGGCAATGCGACTCTGTGCGCAGCGTATTGGTGATTACCAGTGATAAGTGTTACGAAAACCGGGAGCGGCAAGAAGGCTACCGGGAAGACGAGCCGATGGGCGGGTTTGACCCTTATTCGAACAGCAAGGGGTGTGCAGAACTGGTGGTATCGGCGTACAGGCAGAGCTTTTTTGAAAATGGAAGGCAAGTGGGTATTGCAACGGCGAGGGCGGGAAATGTGATTGGAGGTGGCGACTGGTCGGTGGATCGACTGATTCCCGATATGGTGCGCTCCTTTACAAAAGAAGAGACGGTGACGATTCGCAACCCCGGTTCGGTGCGGCCATGGCAGCATGTGTTTGAGGCATTGCATGGTTATCTGCTGCTGCTGGAGCACATGAATGATGATTCTGTATTTTTCTCTCAGGCCTGGAATTTCGGGCCGGATGATGAGGGTGCACGGGATGTTGCCTGGATGGTTGAACACTTTTCCTCAGCATGGGGCGGCGCCGACTGGCGTATCCAGGCAGATGCGGAAGCATTGCATGAAGCCGGTTTGTTAAAACTGGATTGCAGCAAGGCGAGGCGAGAATTGAGTTGGCGGCCTGTGCTGGAATTGGAACAGTCTATCACATGGATCGCTAACTGGTATCGTTACCATCGTGATGGCGAAGATATGGTTGCACGCTCCATACAGCAGTTGGCTGCTTATCAATCTCAGGTGGCATCGTGAAACAACTGACGACTCCCATCGATGGGGTGGTGCTGGTTGAAACTGAGCGTTTCAGGGATCACAGGGGTGCGTTTGCCCGCTTATTCTGTGAGAATGCGCTCGCTCCCGTATTGGGGGATCGCCATATTATGCAGATTAATCATTCCCGCACATCTCTTCCGGGTGCAGTGCGCGGTATGCACTATCAGCATGCGCCGCATGCCGAGGTGAAGATGGTGCGTTGCCTTAAGGGAAAGGTATGGGATGTGGCCGTAGATTTGCGCAAGGGTTCACCGACATTTTTGCATTGGTATGGTTTGGAGCTGTCGTCTGAAAATGATCGCATGATGGTGATTCCTGAAGGCTGTGCGCACGGGTTTCAGGTGCTGGAAGAAAACTCCGAGCTGCTTTATTTGCACACTGCTGCATATACGCCCGAATCAGAAGGTGGCGTATGCCATGATGACCCGGCCCTGGGCATCGACTGGCCGCTGGCGGTGTCGGATATTTCCGGCAGGGATCGCAGTCACCCGTTGATTGCAGAGAATTATAGTGGAGTGATATTATGAATTGCCGACATTGTAGCAAGCCACTTCAGCATCAGTTTCTGGATCTGGGGTTTGCGCCGCCATCCAATGCCTATCTGAAAGCGGATGATTTGCATGCACCGGAGCTTTATTTTCCGTTGAAACTGTATATCTGTGAAGATTGCTGGCTGGTGCAGACTGAGGACTACGCACGTTCGGATGAGCTATTTACCGAGGATTACGCTTATTTTTCCTCAACTTCTGCCGGTTGGTTGCGGCATGCTGCGGATTACTGTGAGGTGATTGCCGAGCGGCTGAAGTTGAACCACGGCAGCCATGTGATTGAAGTGGCCTCGAATGATGGATATTTATTGAGGAATTTTGTCGATGCCGGCATTCCCTGTCTGGGCATCGAGCCTACGGATAGTACAGCCGATGCTGCTGATGCTCTGGGTGTTCCCGTACTGCGTGAGTTTTTCGGTCAGTCGCTGGCCGAGAAGCTGGTTGCTGAAGGCAAGCAGGCCGATCTGATTCTGGGCAACAATGTCTATGCCCATGTGCCGGATATCAATGATTTCACGCGTGGTTTAAAAACTGCATTGAAGCCGGACGGCACGATCACGCTGGAGTTCCCACATCTGCTCAATCTGATTCAGTTGAACCAGTTCGATACGGTATACCATGAGCACTATTCCTATTTATCGCTGTATACCGTGCAGCAGATTTTCGAGCATGCCGGGCTGATGATATATGATGTGGAACAGTTGACCACCCATGGCGGCAGTTTGCGAATTTATGGCGGTCATGCCGGTGAGGGGCGTGATGTCGATCCGCGCGTGGATTCAGTCTTGCAGGCCGAGTTGGCCGGAGGTCTGCGTGAACTGGCAACTTATCTGGCTTTTCAGCCGAAAGCCGACAGGGTGAAAAACGATCTGCTGGCATTTCTGCTGGAGCAGCAGAAGCAGGGCAAGCTGGTTGCGGCATACGGTGCGGCAGCCAAAGGCAATACGTTGCTCAATTATGCCGGTGTAAAGCCCGATTTGCTTTCTTTTGTCTGCGATGCCGCTTTAGCTAAACAGGGGAAGTACATGCCCGGCAGCCATATCCCGATTCTTCCACCGGAAGAAATCGCAAAACACAAACCGGATGTGGTGGTTATTTTGCCGTGGAATATTGCGGATGAAGTGATGAGGCAGAATGCGTTTATCCGTGACTGGGGTGGTCAGTTTGTGAAGGCTGTGCCGGAATTGAAGGTGTTATGAGTTCTCGAATCCACTACACCAAACCCTCCATTATCGACCTTGAAGTCGAATATGCCACCGATGCAGCGCGAAACTTCTGGGCGAATGTTTTGCGATGAATAAAGTGTTGCTCACAGGTGCAAGCGGCTTTATCGGTCGCCATGCCTTGCCTCTTCTGCTGGATGCGGGGTATCAGGTGCATGCCGTGACGCGCTGTGATATTCCAACCGGGTTGCCGGAGGCGGTGGAATGGCACAGAGTCGATTTGATGCAGTTGTCATCTGTCGATGCCTTGCTGGCTGAGATACAGGCTACGCACATGCTGCATCTGGCATGGTACACCGAACACGGAAAATTTTGGCATGCGGCGGAGAACCTGGAGTGGGTGTCTGCGAGTCTGGGTTTGCTGCGTTCTTTTGCATCTCATGGCGGTAAACGTGTTGTCATGGCCGGCAGTTGTGCGGAATATGACTGGCATGTGGGGCTATGTTCCGAACAGACAACGCCGTGTAATCCGGCCACACTGTATGGAGTAAGCAAGCACGCATTGCACGCGGTATCTGAAAAATTCTGTGAGCAAGCTGAGCTTTCTTTTGGGTGGGGGCGCGTATTCTTTCTTTACGGACCTGGGGAGGTTGAGGGTCGCTTTATACCTGCGGTGATTACAGGCTTGCTTGATGGGCAGCATGTACCCTGTTCGGATGGTACGCAAATCAGAGATTTTATGCATGTTGCAGATGTGGCATCAGCATTTGTTTGCCTGCTGGAGAGCGATGTTCAGGGCGCGGTGAATATCGCTTCGGGGCAAGCTGCTTCACTGAAACAGACCGGTGAACGGATGATGTCACTGATCGGTGGCAAGGGGGGTATCGATTACGGTGCCTTGCCGAATCGACCGGATGATCCGGCTGTGTTGACTGCGGATACATCACGTTTGCAGCATGAACTGCACTGGTCACCATCACAGAGTCTGGATGATGGACTCGCAGATTCGATAGCGTGGTGGAAACACGAGAGGGAGACGATGTATGTCGATTGACTGTTGTCCGCTGTGTGAAAGCAGAGAACTAGCCGGTTTTCTGCATCGACCGGCTGTACCGGTGCATCAGAATTTATTACTCAATAGCCCGGAACAGGCTCGTTCCATTACACGGGGCGATCTGGAGATGGTGGTTTGTAGCCATTGCGGATTTGTATTTAACCGTGCATTTGATCACTCCCTGCTGAGCTATGGTCAGGATTATGATAATAATCAGGCCTGTTCATCCAGTTTTCAGCAGCATCTGGACGGACTGGTGGCATTGTTACTGGATGAGAAGGGTGTCCGGAACAGGCAGGTGGTTGAGGTTGGTTGCGGGCAGGGAGCATTTTTACGACGGCTGGTGGAAGAGGGTGATAATCGAGGTGTCGGATTTGATCCCAGTTACACGGGGCCTGAGCAGGTGGCAGACGGGCGCATGCGTTTTGAGTCACGCTATTATGATGAGAGCTGTACCGATGTTCCTGCTGATGTGGTGGTTTGCAGACATGTGATTGAACATGTACCCTATCCGGTTGCATTG
>CAYUBK010000140.1:0-1400 GCA_964442955.1 uncultured Zetaproteobacteria bacterium
GAGATGCATGTGGATGCGATTTCAAAAGGGGAAAAAGTGCTACTTGCGGATGATTTAATTGCTACCGGCGGGACGGCACTGGCAGCCACCAGCCTGATCGAAAAAATGGGCGGATCAGTCATCGAATGTTGCTTTGCCATTGACCTGCCGGATATTGGTGGACGAAAAAAGCTGGAGAAGCATGGCTACGGGGTATTCGCTCTCTGCGAATTCGAAGGGGAATGAGCGTGAGCTGTGTGCAGAAATCCAGTGTCATGGTGGAAACTTTGCGTTGGCGGGATGGGCGACTGGAGATGCTCGATCAGCGCCTGTTGCCAGGCGTTACGCAGTATGTTGCATACGAAACGGCCGCAGGCGTGGCGCGGGGAATTCGGGACATGGTGGTTCGGGGCGCACCGGCCATTGGTTGCGCCGCAGCTTTTGGTGTCGCTCTCGAAGCACAGCGATGCAAACATCTGAACGAGCATGATTTTATATCGGATATGGAAGGCGCTTTCTCAATATTGGCTGCCAGTCGACCAACTGCAGTGAATCTTTTTTGGGCCTTGGATCGTATGCGCCGCACTTGGGAGGGGCTCGGCCATGAGAAATCTGACAAGGTGGCTGAACATTTATTGAAAGAAGCGCATGACATCATGGCTGAAGATATTCGCATTAATCGCGATATGGGAAAATGGGGAAGTGAACTCCTGAATGATGGTGATCGTGTGCTTACGCATTGCAATGCAGGAGCTTTGGCGACAGCGGGACACGGTACAGCGCTTGGTGTCATTCGATCTGCTGTCGAGGCAGGAAAACGAATTTCGGTCATTGCGGATGAAACCCGTCCTTATCTTCAAGGGGCCCGGCTTACCGCCTGGGAGATGGTTCAGGAGGGTATTCCGGTCACCTTGATCTGTGACAATATGGCCGGCCACCTGATGAGCAAGGGTGAGGTGGATGCCGTCGTGGTGGGCACCGATCGGGTCGCAGCAAACGGTGATGTTGCAAATAAAATAGGTACTTATATGGTAGCTGTGCTTGCCCGAAGACACGGCATTCCCTTTTATGTGGCCTGTCCGTTGTCCACCATTGATCTAAGCCTTGCCGATGGCTCAGGCATTCCGATCGAAGAACGGGATGCCGCGGAAGTCAGGGGCTTTAGGGACTGCTTATGGGCGCCTGAAGGCGTCAATGTACGCAATCCTTCCTTTGATGTGACGCCAGCGGAACTGGTCACTGCCCTGGTTACTGAAAAAGGTGTTGTTTTCTCTCCGGATACGGGAAAAGTCGGAGCCTTGTTCGCCGTATGAGCAGGCAGTGGAATTTTCCTGATAGCACAATGAGCTTCGGGAAACAGAGATGAAAGGCATCATTCTCGCAGGTGGTTCCGGCACGCGATTGCACCCGTTGACGCTGGC
>CAYUBK010000140.1:1500-5739 GCA_964442955.1 uncultured Zetaproteobacteria bacterium
AAGGCATCATTCTCGCAGGTGGTTCCGGCACGCGATTGCACCCGTTGACGCTGGCGGTGAGCAAACAGCTGATGCCGGTCTACGACAAGCCGATGATCTACTATCCCCTTTCCACGTTGATGCTGGCCGGCATCCGGGAAATACTCATCATTTCCACACCGCACGATTTGCCGAATTTTCAACGTTTGCTTGATGATGGTTCGCAGTGGGGACTTAGCTTCTCCTATGTCGAGCAGCAGAAACCTGAAGGTTTGGCGCAGGCGTTTACCCTTGGTCGTGAATTTGTGGGTAACGATTCCTGTACCCTGATTTTAGGCGATAATATTTTTTACGGTCAGGGCATGACTGGCCAACTGCGTCGCGCCGTTGAACGGGTATCCGGTGATGAGGGTGGAGCGACGGTCTTTGCCTACCGCGTGCACGACCCTGAGCGCTATGGCGTGGTGGAATTCGATGCCGATGGCAGGGCGCTGTCGATAGAGGAAAAACCAGCCAGACCGAAATCGAATTATGCGGTGACCGGGTTGTATTTTTATGACAACCGGGTGGTGGATATTGCAGCTGATTTAGAACCCTCCGCGCGCGGAGAATATGAAATTACCGATATCAATAAGGTGTATCTGGCCGATCAGTTTTTGCATGTGGAAAAGCTGGGTCGCGGCTCGGCGTGGCTGGATACGGGTACGCATGAATCACTGATGGATGCGGCGCGCTATGTCGAGGTGATCGAAAAGCGGCAGGGCATGAAGATCGCCTGCCCGGAAGAGATTGCCTGGGAGATGGGTTATATCGGTGATGCAGAACTGGCTGTGATGGCTGATACATTGAAGAAGAATGGATACGGCCAATATCTGTTGAGTCGGTTGGCGGAAGGTGGAAAACGCGAGATGCTGGACGTGAGATGTCAGATGGTAAATGTGAAATGAAACGAGCACATCATGATCTTCAGGTTTGGCGACTGGGGATGGATCTGGTAAAAGATATTTATTCGATGACGAAGAAATTTCCAGATTGTGAGAAGTTTGGACTGTGCAGCCAGATGCAAAGAGCTTCGGTTAGTATACCCTCGAATATTTCCGAAGGAGCTGCCCGGACAGGGGGTAAGGAATTTTTACATTTTCTTTCAATAGCCCGAGGTTCTTTGTGCGAGCTGGAAACCCAGGTAATGATTAGCAAAGATTTGGCATATATTGAGGATGATCGGGAGATTCTTGAATTGATCAATCACCTATTCGCTAAGCTTAGCGCTCTCATCGCTTCAGTTAAAGCGAAGTTGATTACATGACCTCTACATCTTACGTCTTCCATCCAACATCTCACGTTTTACGGATTATAAAATGAACGTGATCGAAACAGCGATCCCGGAAGTGCTTCTGATTGAACCGGATGTATTTGGAGATCAACGGGGATTTTTCCTTGAAACATGGAATCGCGAGCGTTATCAGGCGGCGGGCTTTCCGGATGTCGATTTCGTGCAGGATAATCACTCCCGATCTTCCAAATGGGTTCTGCGAGGGCTGCATTTTCAACTGAATCATCCGCAGGGCAAGCTGGTGCAGGTGGTGACGGGATCTGTATTTGATGTGGCGGTGGATGTTCGCGTGGGCTCCCCAACCTTTGGCCAGTGGGTTGGGCATAAGCTTACTGAGGAGAACCACCGGCAACTGTGGGTTCCACCCGGTTTCGCTCACGGTTTCTGCGTGCTTTCGGATATGGTGGATTTCACCTATAAGTGTACAGACCATTACTATCCCGATGATGAAGGTGGCGTGGCCTGGAATGACCCGGAGATCGGCATTGATTGGCCGCTGGATGCGCCAACCCTTTCAGCGAAAGATCAGGCCTACACTGTTTTATCAGCCATTTCGGAAGAAAAGCTTCCGTCATATCCAGTATGAGGCTGCTGATTACAGGGAGTCATGGTCAGGTTGGCACCGAACTGGTTCGCCAGTCACTGACTCCGGGATGGAAAGTAAAGGGTGCGGATCGTGATGATCTCGATATTACGGATATGCGCGAGGTCAGGTCTTTTGTTCAGGCATTCAGGCCGGATGCGGTGATCAATGCTGCTGCCTATACGGCGGTGGATAAGGCCGAAAATGAATCCGGTGCTGCTTTTGCAGTGAATTCGGATGGCCCGGAAAATCTTGCCAGAGCATGTGCCGAATTTGATGTTCCTTTGGTGCACTATTCCACGGATTACGTATTTGACGGCAGCAAGGCTGGCTCTTATATGGAGAATGATCCGGTGGCCCCGCTTGGTGTTTATGGCAAGAGCAAGCTGGCGGGTGAGGAGGCGGTGAGGGCTGTCCGTTCGCGGCATCTGATTCTACGTACCAGTTGGGTTTTTTCGGCGCATGGCAATAATTTTGTCAAGACTATGTTAAAACTGGGCCAGGAGCGGGAGGTGATAAGTGTCGTTGCCGACCAGTACGGCAAACCGACATCTGCAGCCGAGATTGCCCGGCTGACACTGGAAATACTCTCGGAAGACAGGGGTGATTGGGGTGTTTACCATCTCGCTCAGCCCGAGGCTATAAGCTGGCATGGATTTGCTGAAGCAATTTTTACTGAGGCGAGGCGGCAGGGTATTCCTTTGCGGGTGAAGCAGGTCAATGCGATCAAGACGGAAGCGTATCCAACGCCTGCCAGGCGTCCGGCGAATTCAGTGTTGAATTGTGAACGACTGGAGTCACGCTTCGGCGTTCATATCAGGCCATGGCGTGAATCGCTGAAGGAAGTTATTCGTGAGATGAAGGATGTGAGACGTGAGACGTAAAATGACGGGCGTGAGATATGAGATGAGGCGGAAACATCAGTATCTCACATCTTACGTCCCAAGAGCGGACTTATGAATATCATACGCTTTGTTTATAATCCCTGAGGCTTGCAGACCATTCAACAATCAACGGAGGCTCATTCGCGGTACGCATCAAATGTAATGCGTAACACCGGCTGGAACCTTTTTGGGCAGGGCATTCCGCTATTTATTGCCTTGATTGCGATTCCGCCACTGCTCAGGGGACTTGGAACCGAGCGTTTCGGGGTGCTGACCCTGGTATGGATGGTTATTACTTACTTTGGCCTGTTTGACATGGGCCTTGGGCGGGCGCTGACCAAATTAGCGGCTGAGAAACTGGGATCCGGGAATGAGAAGGAAATTCCGGGCCTTAGCTGGACGGCATGGTTGCTGATGCTGGTCTTTGGTTGCGTGGGGGCGGCAGTTGTTATCCTGGTTTCCCCATGGCTTGTGCAAGATGTGCTCAAGATGCCAGCATCGCTGCAAGCTGAAACGCTTCAAGCTTTTTATTTGCTTGCTTTCTCGGTGCCCGCCTTGATTGTTACTACTGGTTTGCGCGGTCTTCTGGAGGCATATCAGCGTTTTGATCTGGTGAATTTCATTCGTGTTCCCACGGGCATGTTTACCTTTCTTGGCCCCCTTGCCGTATTACCCTTCTCGAACCATTTACCACCGATCGTGGCAGTACTGGTAGCGGGACGGTTGTTGGCTTTGGCCGCTTCCCTGTTCCTGTGCCTGCGTACCATTCCAATGTTACGGCAAGGCATCGAATTCCGGCAGGATATGCTAAAACCGCTGATACATTTCGGAGGCTGGATGACCGTGAGCAGCATCATCGGGCCGTTGATGGTGTATCTTGATCGTTTCCTGATTGGATCTCTTATCTCAATGGCGGCAGTAGCCTATTATGTTACTCCATACGAAGTAGTCACAAAGCTTTGGCTAATCCCGGCTGCATTATCCAGTGTGTTGTTTCCAGTTTTCTCCTCTGCTGTATCAAAAGACCGTCACTATGTCAGTCAGCTGTATTCCATTGGATTAAAAACGATCTTTCTTACGCTGTTTCCGACCATCCTCATCATTGTCGTCCTTGCTTACGAAGGTCTAAAGTTCTGGATAGGATCGGAGTTTGCCCTCCAAAGCGCGAGCGTGTTGCAGTGGTTGGCCGTTGGCATATTTGTCAATAGCATGGCTCAGCTTTCCCTTGCCTTACTTCAGGGCTCGGGCCGGCCGGATTTGTCAGCAAAGTTACATCTTGTTGAATTGCCAATTTATTTTTCAGGGCTGTGGTGGATGCTCAGTCTTTATGGGATCGAAGGTGCGGCCATTGCATGGACTGTACGTGCGGCGGTTGATGCGCTGACACTGTTTATCATGTCGCGGCGGTTTGTAGATTTCGGGGCTGCACTGGTGAAGCAGGCAGGGTTCCTTATGATATT
>CAYUBK010000141.1:0-5730 GCA_964442955.1 uncultured Zetaproteobacteria bacterium
GATTGCACAATAACTGAGGTACAGCCCCGGGCGCTTTCTTGTTTTTATATCCTATTTTCATGTTCAAAAACAAAGAACAATAGTGCAGCGTTCGCCATTCGAATTTTGAGCCCATTAAATACTATTCTGACGACGAGCATGAGGATTGAGTTGATGTACGAATATAGTTATCTATCCGGAGCACTGGTATTTTCCCCATTCTGGATATACTTCTACCTGGTCAGAGCTGACTTGCGCTCAACCATGCTGACGCTGTCGATTCTGTTTGGCATTGGCGGCATTCTGTCAGAATTTATCTATTCCCGTGATTGGTGGGATCCTATATTTATTTCGGGCACGTCGCTCGGAGCTGGTCTTGAAGACTTTTTATTTGGCTTTTTCTTTTCCGGTTCGGTTGCATCATTTTACGAAGTCACCTTCAACAAAGCCTATACTGCAAAAACGAAAGTCCCCAGGTTCCCCGTTCGATTCAGATATATCGCTTTAATCTTCTGCTCTACATTTTTTGGCAGCGCATTGATTTTCAAAATGCATTCCTTCACTGCCACAGTCCTGGCCTTTGGAATTTCCATCATTTTCATTCTGGTGTTAAGAAAAGACCTTATTCCTAACGCCATTATCGGCGCCCTGTTTTCCTGTTTTCTTGGTTTTATGTTTTTCGCTATCCCGGAACTATTGAATACGGGCTGGATAGCATCCACATGGTCATTTAGCAATCTCTCCGGAAATTTTGTCTTCCATGTTCCGATGGAAGATTTCATATGGTTTCTCATGGCCGGCGCATTTATCGCACCGTTGCATAAATTCTGGAAAAACAATAAATCAACGGCCTATATCGCCCAGGAAAATTCGGCAGTTATTTATGTTACCACTGACACGCCGGTTACAGAAAGCAGCACTAAATAAAACTGATGCCGGCCAGAACCAGTAACGAGATGAGTAATTGCTTGTTTCTCCGGGGCTGTCGCCGCAGTACGATTTTGGTGGTCAAAAGAAAAATTACGGCCTGCCAGCAAACCACATACAGCGTCTGCTGGAGATCGCTTGGCAGCAAGTTGAAATGCCCTGTGACCCATGGAGCAATCCAGGAAAAAACAAGCAGCAGACTTTCTAGTCCGGTGGTTAAAAAGACGCGCAGGTGGCGTTTAAACCAGAGCTTCAATATGACCCAGCAAGCCAACAGAGATGTTAGGACAAACATGTAATTTTCTACCCAGAGTTGCTCTGAGAGGTTGATCGCCAGAAGCAGCACGAACACCAGGAGATACAATAAACCCTGAGACCAGGTTGCATCGCGGTTTCCTTTCCAAGGGTAAAGCAGCGCAACCAAAATCATCACAGTAGCCATCAAAAAAACATATTCTTGCGAATGCTTTATCGATAGCACAGGAAGCAGCAATAACAGCGGGAATCCCCATGTCACAAGTGGAATTGATCGGCCCAAGTGATGCGTCATAAAATAGAAAAATGAAGTTTCGTTATCTGCTGAAGGTTCCGACTCACTTGTTTGGGCCGGGGTGGCAAAGGAGAATCCAGCACGCTCCAACAATATTAACGGCACATAAGAGCCTGCAATCAAAACCAGCAGCGCTAGTGATTGCACCCACTCCAGGCTGCCTGAAAAGAAAACCGCCGTGCAACCGTACAAAAATACCAGACCGTAAAATACGCCGACCACTTCCGTATGTGTTAGCCCGAGATCAATCAGGCGGTGGTGAAAATGCGTTTTATCGGCCTCAAACGGACTCGTCCCTCTGATGATGCGCCTGGTCATCACATACAGCGTATCTGAAAGCGGCAATCCCAACAATATGCCCATACTGATAGGGGAGACCACAGCGCCTTCACCTGATTTGATCAGAATCAGGCTCAGTCCGGACAACACAAAACCCAGAATCAGACTGCCAGTATCACCCATAAATACCTTGGCAGGGTGTGAGTTGAAATAGAGAAAGCCGATCATGGCGCCAAACAGCACAATAGCGATCATCAGGCTATCCTGATCACCGATAATAAAAGCAAAACAGCCAAGGAAAAAGGATACAATCAGGCAAATACCAGCAGCCAGACCATCGAGTCCATCCGAGAGATTGAGGGCATTGATAAACCCGACCATGCCAATCAGCGTAAGTGGAATCGCGAACCAGCCTGTTTCGATATTGCCTGTTGCGATCAGGTCACCGAGATTCACAACCTCTACGCCACTCATCACAAGAAAAAAACCAGTGCCGGCCAGCACGCCGAGAAGCTTCAGTTTGGGGGAAATATCAAATATATCATCAGCAATACCGGTGCATGTGATAATCACCAGACCAAGCAAGAAACCCTGAGTAGCGGCATGAATATCCAGGAGTGTGAAAGGGATCAGAAAAATTGAGAAGAAAAATGCCAACCCTCCCATTCTGGGCGTGGCATTAACGTGGACTTTTCGTTCATTGGGGTGATCAACTGCGCCAAGCCTTTGCGCCAGGCGCACAACCAGCGGCATCAATAACTGGGTCAGCAGAATAGCTGATACCAATGGTAGCAGATAAGCAAATATCGTACTGTTTTGAAGAGCTTCAGTTACTGTCATTCATGCTGCAATAATCGTGATATACGCCTGCAATCCCATCCCGCAGTGAAATGCGTGACTGCCAGCCAAGTCCGTTCATTCGGGATACGTCCATCAACTTCCTGGGCGTACCATCGGGTTTTGAATCATCCCACACAACAGAGCCGGAGTAACCCACCACGCCCTGCACCAATGCAGCCAAATCACTGATGGTAAGGTCGTCGCCGCAACCAACATTAAACAGGCGTTCAGAAGCAGTGGTGCCAGGACCCGCCACAGCAAAATCATGCTTCATCAGAAACAGACAGGCATCAGCCAGATCATTCACATGCAGAAATTCGCGATATGGCGAACCACTCCCCCACAGGGTCACTTTGGGGGAATGTATGGGCGTAAGAGTTGATGACTGAACTCTTTCCAGACCAAGATTAATCAGAAGTTCGGCTGGAATTTGACCGCAACGATTTTCATCTGCCAAAATGCCAGCGAAATCTCCGGACTGCGCCAACTTGGCCAGATGAAACTTACGTATCATGGCCGGCAATACATGCGAACGCTCCAGGTCAAAAGTATCATTCGGACCGTACAAATTGGTTGGCATCACTGAAATAGCATCGAAACCATATTGTTTGTGATAAGCTTGGCACATCTTAATGCCGGCAATTTTGGCGATGGCATACCACTGGTTGGTAGGCTCCAGTTCGCCGCCAAGCAGGCAGGACTCAGGCATCGGCTGTGGCGCATGTTTCGGGTAGATGCAGGATGAACCGAGAAACAATAATCGTTTCACGCTATTTCGATATGCTGCATCAATGACATTGGTCTGAATTTGTAAATTATCACGAATAAAATCGGCAGGGTATGTATCGTTGGCATAAATACCCCCTACTCTGGCTGCAGCCAGAAAAACGTATTCCGGTTGCTCCTTGGTAAAAAAAGTATCAACCGCC
Organism: uncultured Zetaproteobacteria bacterium; assembly: GCA_964442955.1. Lineage (GTDB taxonomy): Bacteria > Pseudomonadota > Zetaproteobacteria > Mariprofundales > Mariprofundaceae > Mariprofundus. The sequence goes on from CAYUBK010000141.1 coordinate 3,505, forward strand.
GCTTGATCACGAAGATCCAGTTGCGATGACCTCCGCAGGAGAAGATTGTCAAAACCTTCTGCCTGCAATTTACGCACAAGCGCAGAACCGACCAGACCCCGGTGACCGGCTACGTATATCTTTGAATGCTTATCCATTTCAGCTACTCCTGAGCCACCGGAACATCATACCCATACTCTTTCAACAGTGCATGGCGTTTGGCAACGATAAGATCTCCGGCAACCATTTCAGTGCACATTTCCTGCACTGTAATTTCAGGCGTCCAGCCCAGCTTCTCTTTGGCTTTAGACGGATCACCCAGCAAGGTTTCCACTTCAGCAGGGCGGAAATAGCGTGGGTCAACCTGCACAATTACATCACCGACATGCAGCGCTGGCGCCTGATCACCATCAATAGCAGCAACAATGCCCTGCTCATCAAGACCATCGCCTTCAAAATGCAGCGTGATACCGAGCTCTTTTGCCGACCACTCAATAAACTGACGCACCGAATATTGCACCCCTGTAGCAATCACAAAGTCATCCGGTTCATCCTGCTGCAGCATCATCCATTGCATACGCACATAATCTTTAGCATGACCCCAGTCACGCAGGGCATCCATATTGCCCATATACAGGCACTGCTCCAGCCCCTGCGAAATATTAGCCAGACCACGCGTGATCTTGCGGGTTACAAAAGTTTCCCCGCGCCGCGGCGATTCATGGTTAAACAGAATGCCATTGCATGCGTACATGCCGTAGGATTCACGATAGTTAACCACAATCCAGTAGGCATACATCTTGGCTACCGCGTAGGGAGACCTCGGATAAAATGGCGTGGATTCCCTCTGAGGAGTTTCCTGTACCATTCCGAACAGTTCAGATGTGGAGGCCTGATAAAATTTCACCTTCTTTTCCATACCCAGAAGACGAATAGACTCAAGCAACCGCAAGGTGCCGATGCCATCCACATCTGCTGTATATTCCGGCGATTCAAAACTGACTGCCACATGCGATTGCGCCCCCAGATTATAGACTTCATCGGGCTGCACTTCCTGCAAGATGCGAGTCAGGTTTGAGGTGTCGGTCAAATCGCCATAGTGCAAGGAAAAGTTTTTATGCTCTACATGAGGATCCTGATAAATATGATCCACCCTTTGCGTATTGAATGAGGATGCGCGCCGTTTAATCCCATGCACCTCATAGCCTTTATTCAACAGAAGTTCAGCCAGATAGGAACCATCTTGCCCGGTTACACCTGTAATCAATGCTTTTTTCATTTGTATTCCTTGTTGGCACGTAATTGCATTTTATTTTAGCAAATCCTGTCCAGAAAGTAACTCAGCGCATTCAATTCACGCTGGAAAGGTTGCCTGTTTTTGTTTCCATTCGCATTTTTTTCTGCATCCAGTCGAGTAGAACCAATGCCCTGTCGGCACCGCGCATTTCGACAAACACACCCTCAAACCCCTTGAGTGAACCATCAAGCATACGCACAGCATCACCGGGCTGAAATGGTGAGACCGGATTGCTGCATACCGAAATATAACCCTGATCATCGTGCTGGCTGCGTAGCATTTCAATCGCCGCGTCCGGCACAGGCGGATAGAAATCGCCAAAACGTACCGGTGCCAGTACCCCGACAGTACTGCGGATCGTGGTCCAACGCTGCTGTTCCCTGCTCAGTTGTGCAAACAGATAACCAGCAAAAAATGGCCTCGGCTGCCAGCTTATTTTGCGCGCATGAACAATGCGTGTATTGACCAACGGCAAGTAGACCTCAAAGCCTTGATTTTCCAATTGATTGCAAGCCAATATTTCCTGGCGAGGCTTGGTTCGAATCGCAAACCAGGGGGAAGAAACGGACTCTTTAACATGGATAACATTTGATGACATAGGCCCGATTCTGTAGAAGAAAGCAACTAAAAACAATCACAGGCTGCCTGACAACACGTAGATTTTGGTTCTGGTTTTAGCCTCTTCAACGCTTTCATTCAGACATAAGCCAGATTCATCTTCTCCCAGTTCAATAAACTTAAATGGAGCAAGGAAAACTGTTGCCGCATCAGTGTTTTTGGATACATAGCCAGTTTTAATGGGCACTGACCCAGTGAGTTATTTTTTAGCTTGTTTTTTTGCTCACTCCCTCTATCTCGACCCCTCTAAATGTAGGAGAAAGTAAGAATTCAACCTCTGTGCGCTGAAGCGCACAGAATGATTATCACGACTGGAAGTCGTCCCTTCATTC
>CAYUBK010000142.1:0-5671 GCA_964442955.1 uncultured Zetaproteobacteria bacterium
GGGGCGGGGGGGGGGGTCGCGCAGCGTTTCGATGCCGGTAACGCGGGGCATGCTGGCGCAGACCTGATCGAGAAACGGGCCATCCGGTGTGGTAAACGCGGTGGCGACATGATCGAAATCCAGCGTGGTGTCACAATCTGCGCAGGCGGCTTCGATGGCGCAGGAGATTTCATCAAAATCGTTGCCCGGATTATAGCGAATATCGAGAAATGCTTCGCAGCTACCCGGAATCACATTGGATGCGCCGGTGCCACCGTTGATATTGGTGATCTGGCAGGAGGTGGCCGGGAATCCATCTGCCGCTTCGCCCCAGTCAATCGTGGCAATACGCGCCAGCGCTGGCGCAGCGCGATGAATGGCGTTATCGGCGTCTTGAGGATAGGCCGAGTGGCCCTGCTTGCCGTGGAAGGTAGCGCGCACCTGTACCACACCGCGCCGGCCACGCCGTATGGTGTCGCCAACTTTATTAGAACACGATGGTTCGCCCACAATCACGGCATCGGGTAAGGTGCCTTCGGCCTGCATGTGTTCAACCATGCGGATGGTGCCGTCAATCGAATCGCCTTCTTCATCTGAAGTAATCAACAACTGAACAGTCGGCATTGGCGTATATTCGCCGCACAGTGTTGCTACTGCTGCAATCCAGCAGGCCACAGAGCCTTTCATATCCTGAGCGCCACGTCCGTGCAGGATGCCATCAACAATTTCGGCGGAGAACGGCGGGTAATCCCACTGCTCAACCGGCCCTGTCGGCACCACATCGGTATGGCCGGCAAAGGCAAGCCGGCCGTTTAATTCGCCGGGGCGGGTAAAAATGCTGTTGGTGATACCGCCGGTATCGACTGGTGTGCGCACGAAGCCGAGCGGAGCCAGCAGTGATTCGATATAATTCTGGCAGCCGCCATCCTCGGGCGTCACAGATTCGCGCTGAATCAGTTTAATAGCAATATTAGTGGCGATTTCAGACATGGCGGCATCCTAGTCGAAAGCGGCTTGATGCGGAACTTTTTACCGATCCGTTTTGCCGAACAGCCATGGCTATGCATTATCAAGAATGAAAAACGAACACTTGCGGGCAGTCAGTGCAGGCTACAGCTTCTGTTGCACGGGGGCATAACAAGATATGAGCGGATTTGAATCTATTTTTGAACGGGCGGCTGAGCGCAAAGGTGGAGAAGCGGCGTTACAAATGCTGCTGCCAGCTGTGCCGGGTCGAGATGTAGTGGCTCAGCTTGACGAAAGCCGTTTTCTGGCCGAAATGGCCCGTTGCATCTTTCAGGCCGGTTTTGTCTGGCGCGTGATTGAGCAGAAATGGCTCGGCTTTGAAACTGTGTTTCATGGCTTCGATGTGGGGGCGTTGCTGCTGCTTGCCCCCGAAGAGGTTGACGAGATTGCGCAGGATCAACGCATTGTACGCAACCGCCAGAAGATCAATGCCGTATTGGCCAATGCCCGTTTGATTGAAGATGTGGCCATTGAGACGGGTAGTTTTGCCGGATTCATCTCCGACTGGCCGGAATCCGACTTGGTTGGTCTGTTTGATTTACTCAAAAAACGCGGCAGCCGGCTCGGCGGTATGAGTGGCCAACGTTTTTTGCGCAATGTCGGCAAGGATACGTTTGTGCTGACCGGTGGTGTGGTGCGCGCAGTGCAGGAGAGCGGTGTGCCGATTGCTGCCAATCCGACTTCAAAGCGCGATCTGGCTGCCATTCAGCAAGCATTTAACGCATGGCACGATGAAACCGGTCTGCCGTACACTCATCTGAGCAAGATTGCCGCATACTCAGTCGGCAAAAACATCGAACCTGAGAGACTGCTGAAAGTAGAATAACCATTATCGAGAGCTAATGCTTCTGATTGTGCGCATAGATATGAATTCTTGACGTATCCTTGTTTTTAAATCAAAGTTAAACTTTGAAGTTGAATTTGGGGTGTGTCATGCAGGTGAATGCGAAAGAGTTGCGGCAACATTTAAGCGAATATCTGGATCGCGCTTCACGCGGGCAGACGCTGGATATCAGTATGCGGGGCAAGCCCGTGGCCCGGCTCACACGGATTGAATCGCATGCAAAACCCGAGCAGGATAACTTCTTCGGTATCTGGTCTGATATGGATGAGATGGATGTGGACGCGCATATCCGGGACTTGCGGCAAGGCCGCCAGTTTTAATGTCTAATCGCATCCTGATCGATACGGATGTGATTATCTGGCACATGCGGGGTAATGAAAAGGCCCGTGCTGCCATCTATCAAATTGAACACCCGGCCATTTCAATCATCACCCAGATGGAACTGGTGCAGGGCCTGCGCAACAAGCAGGAGCAGGTGCTGCTGCACCGTTTTCTGGAACAACTTGGCTTTGGCGTGTTGCCTGTAAGTGAGCTGATCAGCCACCGTGCTCTGTTTCTCATGGAGGAGTGGCGCTTGAGCCATCAAATGCTGATGGCAGACGCCCTGATCGCGGCAACGGGCATTGAACATGGTCTGCCTCTGCTCTCCGGCAATGAAAAGCACTACCGCTTTTTAAAGATGCTCACGTTAGAAGGCTTTAAACTATGAATCCACGGACAAAACCTGAGTCTGTGCCTTTAAAAGGTGGTGTCTTGATTGCCTACGTTTTCCTCGGGATCGTATTGTTTGTCATCGCTTATGGGTATACAGTCCTACTATGAATGAAAAAAGTGTTCGGACAATTATTCTTTCTTGGGGAAGTGTCTGAGAAGTTATGGATAGCTTAATCACAATAGTGCTGACCAGCGCACTTGTCGCTACAGTGGTTGGAACTGCAATAAATGCTTGGCTTGATAGTCGAAAATTAAGGCAAACAACTAGATGCGATGCACTCAAAGCTGCAGTTGCTCTTGAAGGATATGCGCTCTTATGTGCGAATAAACTATCGAATCATGAGTTGGCTTTCATTTCGCGTGGCCATGCTGGCTCATATTTAGCCAGTGTTCCTGAATTGCCAAAGCTTTCAATTGTTGCTGGATTTCTCAGGCCTCAAAAGGCATCAATTGCTAGCCGACTAATGGTTTTCCCTCAAAAAGTCTTGGAATACGAACAGGTTAATTCCTTTTTTAAGGACAATAAACGCAGTGAAGAGGCTATTGTGGTAATGTTTTCTCACGTTGCAATAATTGGACTCAGCGCGGTAGAACTTGCTTCAGATATACGCGCAGCTTTTGATCTTCCTGTCAGAGAATTGGCATTTGCAGGAGAGCCGTTGCAACAATCTTTAATAGATTTCACAAAAAATAAAAAAAAGCGCAAAATAACAGATGAACCTATTAAGAGTTAACGCGAATTCAATTCTAAGAGAGAGAGGTTTTAGCGAAAGTTCCGAAGATGATGCAACTCTATTAGTCGATCTCAGTCCGGTCAGAGCGTGATCTGAATAAAGCTCTCGCAGCGGCGCTCGATGTTTTGAAACACGGGGCTGGATGCGGCCAGTTTTTCGATGCGGTCGATGATGGCGCGGGAGATTTCAAAGTTGGGTGCAGGAGTCGTCCACGCGCTTCCATGAAAGTAGGCTGTTATCCATGCAATTTATAATATGCTGTTCCGATATGCATGGATTATTAAAAATATTACCTGATGTGATGGAGTAGCTCCAAACAACATCGACTGTTGCGTCACTTGGGACAAGGAGGGGGCAGGTCAGGGTTGGCTGAAACGGTTGTCGAAACGTTTCTTGTCAGGATGTGATTTGAATAAAGCTTTCGCAGCGGCGGTCGATGTCTTGAAACACGGGGCTTGCTGCGGCCAGTTTCTCGATGCGGTCGATGGTGGCGCGGGAGACATCGGGGTAGGATTCCATGAAGGTTGTTTGATCCTTTTCGGTGCGGATATAGAGCCTGCCGCGCACACCCGCCTCTGATTCCACATCATCGATCCAGTGATGCAGATCAGACTCCTTATTTTTGTCGGCGTGATACCAGATAAAAGCGTCAGGCATGACAGGCCTCCAGAATTTCGACGTGTGCGCCATTTTCCAGCGCAAGCGGGGCACCAGATTCAGCGACTTCAATAGGGAGTAAAGCCATGCCCACGCAATTATTTTCATGGTCGATGGCAGCGGACTTTAGTTCGCCGATGTTGGCGGTCGTCAGCACAGGGCAGGGCAGGGATTCCGGTCTGTTATCGATGGCTACCCGGTACAATTTCTTTTTGATGCCGCCGCGCCAGTGCATGCGGCTGGTCACTTCCTGACCGACGTAACAGCCCTTGTCGAAAGAGACGCCATCGAACTCAATCAGGTTGGCATTGAGCGGGTGCGTGCTTTCATCCCATTCCACGCCGAAATCAGGGATGCCGCGAATGATGCGCATGGCTTCCATTTCACTTTCATCGACTTGATAATATGGATTAATCACAGTTTCAATATCTGCCGGATTGCTGATGATCCAATAGCCGCGTGGATTTTCCGGCATGATCAGCGCGAAATAATCTTCACCCTGTTTGCCGCTGCTGGCCAGCCAGTTCTGATCCGGCTCGATTAATCCGAAATCACCTAAAACCTGTGCCGCATTGGCACCTTGTACGGAACAAATCGACAATGCATCAACGACACCGATGCGCAGAGTTTGCCCCAGAGCAAACTGGCGCAGTCGCGCGACGGTGGCTTCGGCATGGGAGGCGGGCGTGAGAAGAAGCAATTCATCATTGCGGCCTTCGAGCAAATATAATTCTGAAACCGCCTTGCCCTGCGGAGTCAGAATGCAGCTGTGAATACCCTGAGTGGCCGTTAAACGGTTCATATCCTGTGTGATCTGGCCTTGCAGATAATCGCGCAGTCCGTCACCGGATGCTTTCAGCACTGACCAGCGACTGCGTACTGAAACGACTGCACCATTGAGCAGGCGATCAGCGGTGCCCGGGTTCAACGAAGGTAAATTCAAAGCCATGGCCGTATTCTAGCAGTAAATCTGCTTCAAAACTCTCCCGGAGAATTATGGTTTCTCTCGCTTATTTCCACACAGGCCCGTTCCACATAGCTTGCGCCCGCGTACAGGAGAGAGGTATTCATGGCATTGCATTCGAAGAAGCTGTCCAACAACAAAAAACGCAAGATCAAGATGCTGCTGGGTGCGGCATTTGAATCCTTGCAGAACGGGGAACATGAGCAGTGCGAAACCCATTGTGCCGTTATTGAGGAAATTTGGCCGGGCAATGCAGATGCAGCCTATTTGCGCGGCGTTCTGGCGCGTGATCGCGATCAATGTGAGCAGGCGGAAGCATATTTCAAACAGGCGATAGCAGTCGCGCCAAAGCAGGCTGATTTTGTGGCAGCGCTGGCCGGTCTGTATTTGTCGGTGGGCGATTACGACAAGGCCGTGCCTGTTTACAGGCAGGCGCTTGCGATTGACCCGTATGATATCAATGCGCAGGTCGGTCTGGCCGGGGCGATGGTTTGTCTGGCGCAATATGACGATGCAATTGCCTTGTTGGAGAGTGCCAGTAAACGCAGACCGGGCGTGCTCGATATTCGCATGGGGTTGTTTCAGGCATGCCATGACGGCGGCAGAAGCGAGGCGGCGCGCGGGCATTTGCAGGCCATACTCAAACGCGATGCCAATCATGCGCAGGCTCATTACAGCATGGGGCTATTGGAAATTGAGAACGGCGAATTGGCTGAGGGCGAGAAATCGATTCGCCAGGCCATCGCTTGCGCA
>CAYUBK010000143.1:0-5611 GCA_964442955.1 uncultured Zetaproteobacteria bacterium
GTTTTTTTTGATATCATAAATATGAATTTCGCTATTGCCGGTGTACGACAGCGTCGCGGCAATATACCGCCCATCGGGCGAAAATTCCGGAGTACTGTTCAAGCCTTTGAAGTTGCCGAATGCGGTTCTTTTTCCACTGGTTAAATCAAAAAACTCCAGTCTGGGGTGATTGCCAACATAGGTGTTCAAAGCAACCTGATGGCCATCAGGCGACCAGTCCGGTGACAATAACAGGGTAAAATTCTTGCCGACGGTCTGGCGATTGAAACCATCCTGATCCATATAAATCAAATCGGATAAATCACCGTGCTTGCTCACAAAAAGTAAATGACTGGTGAAATATCCTGGAATCCCCAGCGCTGCACTATAGATCTGATCGGCCACCCGGTGAGCCAACGTGCGCAGCTTCGATGGAGTGTCTGCCACTGTCATGATTGCCAGTTGTTTATTCCTGAATGGGTCATGCACCTGAATATCGACCTTCAAGCCGGTTTCTGAGCGATATATACGGCACAGTGCCAGAATATCAGCGCCTATAATGCGCCAATCACCATAATCAACTTTTTTCAGAGCTTCTCCTGGCGTAGCAATAAACGCCATCGGATCAATCGCCTTGAAGGACTGGCTGGAGTTCAGGTCGTTTTCAACCACCTGATACAATCGACGTTGATCAGCACTCGATACATCGGTGGCATCAAGCGCAATGGCCACCTTTAACGGACGATAATCGGATTGATAAATATCGAATTCGGCAGCTGAAACTTGTATTGTGATCGTAAGAAAAAAAGGCAGGGAAAAGGCCATCCATCGCATAGCGGCGTTTCTAACGCTATTAAGCCTGCAATACAAGGCGATTGTTGAATTTTTATCCATATTGATATACAGTCGATATATTATTAAACACGTTTCTTACTGGAGGCGGGATGCATGTTTCATATCGTTGACGATATCCCGGAATTACGCTACGTCCTGAGGGAGCTTCTCACATGCGCCGGTCATGAGTCCATGCAATTCGATTCAGCCGAATCATATCTGGAATATTTTCAATCCGATGCATATTCGCCACCCGTGGCTATCCTGACCGACTATATGATGACCGGAGAAACCGGGCTTCAACTCATCAGGAAAGTGCGTCAAAAGCTACCGCATCAAAAAGCCGTGATTATTTCCGGAACGCCCTGTTCCGATTTCAAAATAGGTATCGAATCTCAGCTGTGTTATTCGCTAACTAAGCCATACAAGATCAAAAAATTATTCGCGATGCTGGAAGTACTGGAAAAATGCGAGCAACACTGTCTGGGTGATGCGGATCACTACACAGCCCGTTGTGAATACGGACTCGAACACGAATGTCCGTTTTATCCTCAGTCTGTTGCTGAATGAACGTGTAGCCGGGGAATAAAGGCTGGAACACGCATCTGATAATCAAGATATTCAGGGTGCTGCACAATCATTCGCCGTTCTTCAAGGCGGGCACCAATCAAAAAATAAACACAGATTACCAGAACGAATTGAAATCCATTCCAGGACTGCTCGGGCATAGCCAATAAAATCAGCATCGCGCCAGCGTACATCGGGTGACGTAAACGGCAGTAGATGCCGCGTTCAATAAACGGATCACTCCCTGCTTTCGCATGGCGCAGGCCAAGAAAAACAAGGCCATCAATGGGTTGAAATGCTGCCAGCGCAACCATTATTCCTGTTAGCTGCACAGCAACCAGGGCAGCCCAAAACAGGCCATCGCTTTGGTATAACGGCATATCCGGCAATAGGTGCACGAATACAACCCACACACCTGTCATCGCTACGGCAATAATCGAGTAGCACAACCGATAGTGCGGTTCGTGCAAGCCTTGGTTGTAACACCACCGCTTACACCTCATCGATGCCAACAGACTGTGACTCAGGGCAAAAATCAGGCCGGAGAGCCAGATCATCAGCGCGCTTGCCGCCCAGTCAGCCATGCAGGGAAATCATCCGATTCGTTTCAAACTATTGCGGTCGGTATGGTGAAAGACCGCTTCGTTCACAGGAACCCATAACTGCGTGTCTTCCCGATAACTAAAGCTGCCATCATCATGGGTATTTACATCGAGATCGTATTTCATGGTTTTGTACGATTCATCAAGGTATTTGTTCGATAAAATACCGTATGTTTCCGAACCGACCTCAGCCGACAGGTGGAAGCTGTTACTATCGACTTCGGCATCACCGCCCGCATTGATCAGCACGCCACGCGGCACCATGAAACAACGCAGCACTTGCTTGTTGCCGCCATCCCATAACCAGTAACCCAGCTCTTCGTGAAAGGCATCTGCCTCCCCCAAACGCCAGGCTGTCATGCTATAACGCAGGCCGTATAATTCCTGCGGACCGTTACGAACCGGGCCGAGAGGCTCAAATACGATGCGTTCACGATAGTTCGTTTCTGTTTCCTTGCTGTGAACTCTTGAAAAATCGACGCCCTGATCGCCCTCCCATGTTCCAGCCAGTACTGCCAGTGGCCCCAAGTTTTGAATGATTGATTCGCTCATGTTTTCTCCTTTCATCTCTATCTTATCTCGAGAACCTGATCGTCAAGGCAGTGACAATGCCCCACACCCAGTTAAAAAACAAAACGCACAATGGAGTAAGCAACCCGAGGTCCAACCCGGCCATGCCTTTATGCGCCACAAGGGGAAAGACGACAAACAACTGGATCGCTGTGGGAAACAGGCTGAGCACCGCCCCTTTAGTGAACACTCTCGATTGCAGCATCGGCAATACGAACAGTAGCCCCCACAACCCTCCCCAGACAATACGAGGGTACAGCCAGTGGGCAGATAATTCTGGCGCAATAGCAACGCCGAGCGTGGCAGTGATTCCAAAATAGCCAAACAGCCATACCCCCAGACTATTGGCCAGTGCTCCCAGAGCACCTGCGGCAAACACAATCAGCAGTGTTCTCATTTGCACCTCCGAATGACCGGGTGAGCTTACATGAGAAACGACGCCCCGCCCAGTTCGAGTGGAGATAAAAAACTGTGAAGAGTTACAGTGTTTTTACATTTCAGACAACTATCGATTGCCCTTTGGGGGCGGGTCATTAGCTTGCACCGCCTTTTTTAATATATGGAGGTGGCCATGAACCTGCCCGCAAACAAGAAAAACATATCCATCGTCTGTTTCTCCGGCGATTTCGATAAAATGATCGCCGCCTTCACCATTGCTACCGGCGCGGCAGCTACCAATCGTGAAGTGACCATGTTTTTCACTTTCTGGGGCTTAAATGCGTTGAAAAAGAAAAAGGGTCGCGTGGCGATGGGTAACAGTTTGATGGCTCGCGCTTTTAACTTCCTGATGGGCGGACTCAATAATCTGCCGCTCTCCCGTCTAAACTTTTTCGGTGCCAGTTCCAAAATGATGACCGGCATGATGAAAAAACATAATGTCGCATCCCTGCCGGAACTGGTCGATGCAGCTCATGCACTGGGCATTCGAATCGTCGCCTGTGAAATGGCCATGCATATTCTGGAGTTGGAACAGAGCGATTTAATTGAAGAGGTGCAGGATGTGGTCGGCGTAGCCACCTTCCTCAACGATTCCGAAAACGCCCACATCATCTTTATTTAAAGGATAACAGCTTATGAAACATTTTCTCGACATTACCCGTGAAACCTGCCCGATGACTTTCGTTAAAGTGAAACTGAAACTGGCGAAAATGGATCAGGGTGAGCAACTGGAAGTGTTGCTGAACAAAGGCGAGCCGCTGGAAAACGTGCCGCGTTCGTGTGAGGAGCAAGGGTTCAAAGTCCTTTCCATCGAAGCGACCGATGATGATAAACACCTGATCCTGATTGAGAAATAAATCCCCGGAGCAATAAACTCCGGCATATGAATAAACCCCTGCCATCGTAAAAAACTGATGGCAGGGGTATTTTAACCTACTCTTTCCACTCCAGAGCATAACCAGCCGGACGAGGGAATACCGGGTAAGTCACCTGCGGCGCTTTGCCGGTAAGCGTTTCCAAAAAGGCGACGATATCAGCCACATCAACATCGGACAGTTTCGTGTCCAGCTGCACCTTCGCCATAATCCGTACGGCTTCAGACAGCGTTTTCACCGAGCCATCATGAAAATACGGCGCTGTCATCGCCACATTACGCCAGGACTGCACACGAAAGAAATGGTCATCCTCATCCTTGCCTGTGACCGACTTGCGGCCATCATCCTTACCGTATTTGAATTGCTGATAGGAATTATTGGTAAACAACGGGCCGCTATGACAGGCCGTACAGCCAACTTCGGCGACTTTCTGCATACCACGTTTTGCAGCGGCAGATATATCCCCTTCTCCGCGCGCATAACGGTCAAACGGTGCATCCGGTGTGTTCAGCGTGCGTTCAAATGCACCGATAGCTTTGGCCATATTATCAAATGAAAGGCTGTTTTTACCGAACACCTGATTAAACAATGGAGCATACCCTGCTGCTTTTAATCGGGAGATCAGTTGCGCTTCGGAATCATCCGCCATTTCAACCGGGTTCATTGGTGGCCCCTTGGCCTGATCCTCCAACTGCGGCGCACGACCATCCCAGAACTGGGCTGACCAGAAGCCGGAATTGAATGATGTCGGCGCATTACGGCCACCGCGTTGCCATTTATGGCCAATCGAACGCACCTGATTATCCACGCCCCAGGTGCCCAGGTTATGGCAGGAGTTACAGGAGATATGGCCACTCTTGGACAGCGCAGGATCAAAATAAAGCTGCTTACCCAATGCTGTTGTTTCGACACTCATTGGATTATCAGCCGGTACAGGTACATTTACTGGCAAAGCCCCCATTCCTTCCGGTATGCCTGCCGGTTGTTCACCAGCCTGAGCCAATCCTGCTACAGCAGTAAGTGCAGCTACGGACGCCCATACAATAGACTTCTTCATGCTTGCCTCCAGTTAGTAATCTTTACTAAGTAGGAATATTATGAAATAATGCGCCCATGTCAACTATTTCAGATATCCCCGCCCTGCTGCGCAGCCATGGCCTGCGCCTGACTCCACAAAGATTGACCGTAGCCGGGCTGGTACTGACTAAACCTGCGCATGTCACTGCCCGCAGCGTATATCAGCAGTTAAAAGATGGGCACCCGGCATTATCATTGAATACCGTCTACTTGACTTTGGGACAATTCGAGTCATGCGGTTTGCTTAATCGTTTCGAGATCAAGGGTAGCTCCGTATTCGACAGCAACATTACCCCTCACGATCATGCCAGCTGCAATACTTGCGGGATGATTATGGATATAAGCAGCAATCAACCGGCAGTGCCATCACTACCCGCTGTATTGGACCAATGGTTGGTTACCGATGAACAGCGTGTATGGATCGGCCTCTGTCCCGCATGCCAGCAAAAACAGGCAGCCAGGGCATCATAAACGACTACCCTACTCATCCTGTATATGCCCCGGTTCATCCGCCTCTAGGTAAGCCTCTTCCACTTGCGACAGATCCACATCATCAAAGCCATTAAGCATCGGCTTGACGTGAAGGAAAAAGCCATCACCAATAGTCAGCATATAAAGATGATCCCCATGTAAAAAGTCACCCAGCCATAGTCTTGTTTTGGGCGGGCT
>CAYUBK010000144.1:0-5483 GCA_964442955.1 uncultured Zetaproteobacteria bacterium
ATCGGGAATGTGTGCAGGGCTGTTAAAACCACCCTTTAATCAGCGCTTCCCTAGGCATTATATATGAAAATGGAGCATATAAAATCACCAAGAATCATTCCACAGCTAAACAATGGTATCAGAAAGCTATTTCTTCGGCTAAGCAAAGAATCAAGGCTAAAGACCCCAATGCTTATTTCGTATTAGGATTAATGACCCTTGACGGAAATGAATTACCACCAAATGTGGATGATGCTCTTGCATTGCTCCTGAAGGCATCTAAATTAGGTCACATTGCAGCCCAGTATATACTCGCGCAAATTTACGAATACGAAACTGATCCTAAATATAAAAATTACGATTCAGCAAACCGTTGGTATCTAAAGTCAGCTCAAGGCGGCAATCGACTCGCCTTTGATCACATCCTTCAAAATTGCACTCAAACAAGCAATGCTGAATTGGCAAAGTCAACATTTCCAGTTTGTTTAAAATTGGCTCAGAATGGTGAATTGAGAGCCCAAGAAACCTTATCGGACATCTATAGCAATAGATTTAATCTTTTAGATGCCTACATGTGGGCATTAAAAGCTGCTCGACAAGGCAGTCAATATTCTCAAACAAAGATGGGGGATCTATTATCTTCTGATTTAACCGATACAGGGTTAAATCAAAATTTTAGAGAAGCTTTTAAATGGTATAATCTTGCTGCAGAACAAGGAAATAGATCAGCGATGAAATCTATTGGAGACATGTATGCTGAAGGCAAAGGTGTAGAAATTAATGATGAAAAGGCACTTCAATGGTATCGCAAAGGCAAATCTCCCATCTCGGCGAGGAATCTTTGTTTACAAAGGTTTAATAAAGGAGATTATAAGTCTGCATTATTTGTCTGTAGTGAAACTGATAAATCTAAAGAATTTTCTCCTTTTTTGCAGGGCAACCCTTTACCTCCTTCGATCATATTGGCTCGAATGTATGCAAAAGGGCTCGGAGTTAAACAGAGTTACCCCAAAGCAATAAATTTTTATCGCAAAACACTTTCTTTTTCAACTATAAGAAATTATGAACTTGGTATGCTGTATTTGAACGCTTCAACTGATTATCGGAATTATAAAAAAGCGGCAGAACTCTTTAAAATGGCCGCAGGAGAGTCTGAAATAGGGCCAATAGTTGTGAGTAATCGAGAAGCAGCACAAGCAGAATTCAAGTCTAAATATCGCCTTGCTATCATGTTTTCAGAGGGTATTGGGGTGGAGCAGGACTTCACACAGTCAAGGCTTTGGTTTCAGGCTTCAATCCAAAATACTAGTTTTGGCATCAAAAACCTTCCACTTTTCTCAGAAGCGCAATTCAAACTAGGCGAAATGTATGCCAAAGGGCAAGGTATGGAAAAGAGTGGTGCGAACGCTGCGGACTTGTTTTATAGCGCGGGACTATCGTATTTAAAAAATGGCCAGCGTGAAAAGGCGTTAAATTGCGCATCTCGAATAAAGAAATTAACTAAAAACTACCATTTAGCCGTACCTAATAAGTTTCTGGCCGATAGACTAATAGAACAAATTTACGAGAAAAAAGATAAATAACCCAACCCAGCATAACCGGATATCCAATAGGAGCCCAGCCATATTTACCATAACGGCATAACGGCATAACGGCATAACGGTGCCAGGCTTTCATGTTGATATTTATGAATCGTTGCTGATTTCCAGGGTTATGTGACGTCTGGAAGTAGCCGAATTCAGTCAGTCGCTATCGATCCAGAATCAGGTGAAACTTTGCTGGTTGCCTGCGCTGTGTAGGTGGGTTTTTTTGAATACCACTCGTATGGCTTTTGACCCACCAGGGTGTTTTCGTCATGCGAAGATACACCTAATATTAACTATTGCTTATATAATAAAAATCGAATATAGTGCGCCGTATGCAAGAAATACCTAAAGATAAAATTACCGATGCCAGTCAGGGATTACGCGCGATTGCGCATGAATTACGATTGTCCGTGCTATGCTTGTTGCTGGATGGGCCGATGTGTGTCCATGAGTTGATGGAAGCTACCGGCGCGGCGCAATCTAACTTGTCCCAACATCTGGCTAAAATGCGTTTATTGGGCATTATCCGTAATGAGAAGCGTGGTCAGCAAGTCTTTTATCGAATTGCCAATCCGGCATGGGCCGATCTGGTGCAAGCTCTGAAACAGATTTACTGTCCTGAAATGTGCGGCAGTGTGGGTAGGGGAGTGTGATGGTGTTTTTTTGCGCTAATGTATCATTAAATTATAATGTTTTAATCAAGCGAGTGCTATTGCTTGCATTGATGATGATTGCTGTAAATGCAGAGGCTGCCGAGATTACCACGCTCAGACAGAGCGTTGATTATGCCGTGCAACATAATCGATTATTGGCAGCTGATGGTAGCGCTATCGAACAGGCACATGCCGGGCAGGATATGGCTACCGGACGCTTTTTGCCGCGTGTTGACGTTTCAACCGGCGTCACGCGTACAGATGCTCCCGGTAGTTATTTTGGCATGCGCCTGAATCAGCAGAAGATTACCGCAGCAGATTTCAGTCCGACTTTTTTGAACAATCCGGGTTATATCAATAATTATCAGACGCGTTTGAACGTCAGTATGCCGGTTTATCAGGGCGGCGCGTTGTGGGCCGGGAAAAGGCTGGCTGAACATCAGAGCCAATCGGCCGTGATGAACCATGCATCTATGCAGCAGCAGATTATATTTCAGACCATTCAGGCTTATGCGCGCACCCGTCAGGCGAAGGCATCCGTCACAGCCATGAAGAGCGCTGTGGATGCGGCGGAAAAACGCTATCGGGATACGCAGGCATTACAAAAACGAGGCATCCTGATTGACAGCGATGTGATGGATGCCCATGTGCATCTGTTACGTACCCGCCTGCAATTGAAACAGGCCGATAATGCCCTGGCCGGAGCGATGGAGCAGTTGCAACGCGTATTGGGCATCGATGATATCAAAGGTGACAGCAATATACTGCGCGTTGACGGAGAGGCTACACTGTCTGATGTCACAGGTTCGCTGGATGAACTGGTTCAGCGCGCTATGGCACAGCGTCCGGATTTAAGTGCTCTGGAAGCGGCCTCCCAGGCATCTCATGCCGAGATAGATCAGAGACGCGCCGCATTCCTGCCGAAGGTCGATCTGGTGGCCGGGCAGGAATGGAATGCATCCACGCCATCATTGAAAAGTCGTAATACCATGATTGGCGCTACGGTGAGCATGAATTTGTTTGCCGGAGGTTCGGATAAGGCGCGTATTCGCGCAACACGTGCGAAATCCATTGCGCTGGAACTGAAAATAGCCGATCAGAAGCAGCAAATTCGTAATGAAGTATCGCATGCCTGGCGGCAACTGGATGAAAGCAGGGTGCGCAATGCCAGTGAGCAGGAAGCGCTAAAACAAAGTGAGGAATCGCTGCGCATTAAATCGCTGCGCTTTCAACAGGGGCTGGCCAAAACATCCGATTTGCTTGATGCCCAGTCGCAAGTTGATCAGACACGTTTATCCAGCATCAGGGCCGGATCTGATGTGACGATTGCGCAGGCTGCATTGTTATTGGCAACTGGCAGTTTACATGAAGGAGTCGTACAATGAAAAAATTCATGGTGATGCTGGCGCTTATGTTGGCGCTGCAAGCGTGCAGCGATGCTGAGCGCAGTCAGCCGGCTGTAGTGGCAGTTGCCACGTCACAGGCTAAAATTGTTACGCTGAAATCTGTCGATGTGAATGCGCATTATGTGACCAGCGGAACAGTCACATCCGATCATCGTGTATCGATCAGTTCCCGCATCTCCGGCTATATTCGCAAGTTATCGGTGCGCGAAGGCGATCGTGTCAAAAAAGGTCAGGTGCTGGTGCGCGTTGATCCGGTTAATGCCAGGCAGTCGCTGGTACAGGCCGAGGCTGATCTGGCCGATGCAAAGGTGGATATGCAACGTTATGAATCGCTGTATCGTGATCATGCCGCCAGTAAACAACAACTGGACCGGGTGCGCCTGCGTTACAAGCTGACCCGCTCGCAGGTCGCACAAGCTCGCAATCAACTGGGCTATGCCGAGGTGCTATCGCCGGTGAATGGGGTAGTGGTGGAAAAACGATTGAGCAAAGGTGATTTGGCTCAACCGGGTGCTGCTATTCTGACGCTGGAAGATCCGGCCAGCTTGCTGGTGAAAACGTATGTTTCCGAACAGTTTGTTAGTGGCATTCATGCTGGCGACAAGGTGGATGTGGATATTCCTTCGATGAAACGTCGTATTACCGGCGTGGTTCGTCAGGTAGTGGAAGCTGCCGACGCTGTGTCCCATCAATTCATGATTAAAATTGCCCTGCAATCTGATCCGGCCATACATCCTGGCATGTATGCTCAGGTCGGCTTCGCCGTGGGAACACGTCAGGCACTGATGGTTCCACATGCAGCCGTGGTTGAAATGGCTGGTTTGCATGGCATCTATATTGTGGATGACAATGGTATTGCCCACTATCGACAAATTCGTCTGGGTGAGCAGATCAGCGCTGACCAGATCAATACTGACCAGGTCAATACTAACCAGGTTGAAATTCTGGCTGGCCTACACGATGGCGACCGCATTGCCTGGGATGCTACCCCACCGTTGCAAAGCGGTATGAAAGTGCAGGGAAAATAAATCATGCCTAACACTGAACCTCTCAATATTGCCGGTCGCTTCGGCAAGGCGGCGATGTTCTCCAACCTGACGCCGATGCTCAGTTTGTTGATCTTTCTGATCGGTGCATTGGCGCTGATGGTCACACCGCGTGAGGAGAATCCGACCATTGATGTGCCTGCCGCCAATGTGATCGTGCAGATGCAGGGCGCATCACCTGAAGAGGTACAAAATCTGATTCTGCGGCCACTGGAAATGATTCTGCGAGAAATGACCGGAGTGGATCACACTTACGGTATAGCGCTGGATTCACAGGCCGTGGTGACGGTGATGTTCAAGGTAGGTGAAGATAAGGAAGCCAGTCTGGTCAAACTGTATGATCGAATCATGCATAACCTGGATCGCTTGCCTGCCGGGGCATCCGAACCGCTGGTCAAGCCATTGGATGTGGATGATGTGCCGGTTTCGGTGATCACACTCTCATCCGATGCGATGGATGGTTTAGCGCTGAAACGGCTGGCAGAGCGTGTGCGCGATCAGCTGACCCCTCTCGATGATGTGTCGGTGGCAGATATTATCGGCGGCAATGATCGTCAGGTGCGTATTCAGCTCGATCCGGTGCGTCTGGCTGCCTATCATATTGCTCTGGATCAATTGCACCGGGTACTGGTCAGTGCCAACGCCGGTGGGCCGACAGGGCAGCTGGTTGGTGATAATAGCAACACCAAGGTATGGTTAAACGGTTATCTGAACAGTGCTACCGAGGTGGGTCGTTTGATTGTCGGCCAGTGGCAGCACAAAGCGATTTATCTGAGTGATGTGGCGAAGGTTAGTGATGGCCCGTCCGAGGCA
>CAYUBK010000145.1:0-5446 GCA_964442955.1 uncultured Zetaproteobacteria bacterium
GGGGAAATGGCTTTTAATCTCGGAGCGCAGATAATTATCCTGCTCCAGCAGGTTCATGGTCAGCATATTGGCGGGGATGGAAAAAGCCTGCTGAATTTCAGGTCGGTCAATCACCTTGTGTAAACGGTTCGCCCACTGTCGGATATGCATACTCGGCGGCTCAGGCAACGGGCAGACCGGATTCCGGCCAGATTGCAGTACACAAGCAAACAGTTCTTCTAATCCATGGCCCTTGAGTGCCACCGTTGGAATCACCGGCGCACCGAGCTTTTCGGATAGTGCTCCCACATCAATCGCAATGCCTTTACGATGCGCTTCATCCATCATATTCAGAGCAATCACCACAGGCAGGCCCAGTTCGGCCAGCTCCAGCGACAGCTCAAGGCTTTGTTGCAATGCACTGGCGTCGATCACCTGAATCAACACATCCGGACGCGGAAACGGAGCGGGCGGTTCATGGCGCTCGTGGCGTGAAACAATCGGCCTTGCATCACCCCAAAGCAGATATTTCAGTGCTTCCAGATCATCGCCACTCAGGCCGCGCAACGATGACAGACCAGGCAAATCAACCAGATGAATTTCATCCACGCCAATCTGTACCGGACACTCGGCGTAGGGTTTATGGGTGCCGCTTAATTTACCGGTGCGGTACCGGGTACTGGCGACAGCATGAAAAATCGTACTCTTGCCGCTGTTGGGATGACCGACCAGCGCCACCCGCAAACGGTTGTCACCACGATATACATGGCTGTGCAGCATGATTGGACTGGTCGATTTATCAGGCATACGAACGATTTTCACTCGTAAATATAGCGCTATGCTTACGAATGGACTGTTCCACCTCATCGCGGCTGGCATTCGAGCCAAGCGCCCGCATTGATGTCACGGGTGCATCGCTCATGCCACAGGGCACGATGCCGGAAAAGTGGCGCAGATTGGGGTTGATATTCAGGGCAATGCCGTGAAAGGTGATCCACTTACGACAGCGTACGCCAACGGCTGCGATTTTTTTATCTTCAACCCAGACGCCGATGCCTCGCGGGTCTCTGGCGGCATCGATGCCAAAATCGGCCAGGGTGTGCATCGCCATTTCTTCAAGTCGGTGCACATGGCGATGTAAGTCCTGATCATTTCTCAAATCAGCAATCACATAGCAAATCAACTGCCCCGGCCCGTGATAGGTTACTTCGCCACCACGGCCACTTGGATAAACCGCAATCGATTCGCCATCGACCTGACGGCTCAGTACATCGCTTTCACTGCCGGATGTCCCGATTGTGTATAGCGGCGGGTGTTCGGTAAAAATAAGCGCCGGCTCTGCCTCTCCATACAAAACCTGTGCAACGAGAGACTCCTGTTCCGCAACCGAATCCGGATAGTCCTGCATGTCATGACGAATGATTTGCATGGCCGTAGCATAGACCGAATAGACAAAAAATGCCGCTTCGCATTGACCGCGACGCTGCTGTTCCTAGAATCACCGATTCTCATTTCAAATACAGGACAAGGAGTAGCCAGGCATGGGCAGCGCGAAACAGGTTGATGAACTCTCATTTGAACAGGCGTTGGCCGGCTTGTCGGAACTGGTTGAAAAGCTGGAATCAGGTGCATTACCATTGGAAGAAAGTGTGGCTGCTTTTGAGCAGGGCGTGAAGCTTTCCCGCCGCTGCGAGGCGCTGCTGGATCAGGCGGATCAGCGACTGAAGGTGTTGGACGACAACCCGAGCAACGAGCCTGCATAAGTGCTAGCGCCTGTATTTCTTGCCGCACATACTGCGCATGTGGAAGCAGCATTGGCGGCCATGCTCGATGCAAGAGCATCCGTGGTTACAGCACGTTTACTGGCATCCATGCGCTACAGCTTATTGGCCGGCGGTAAACGCATTCGTCCTGCCTTGCTGCTGGAGTGTTATACGGCCTGTGGCGGCAAGCGAGCAGAATCTGCCATGCCTGCGGCATTGGCAATCGAGTGCATGCACACCTACTCATTAATTCACGATGATTTGCCTTGCATGGATAATGATGATCTGCGGCGCGGCAATCCCACCTGTCACAAACAATTCGATGAAGCGACGGCGGTACTGGCTGCCGATGCCTTGCAGACTTTGGCCTTTGAACTGTTGAGCGAATCAAATGCGAGTACTGAACTGCGCTGCACATTGATACACAAGCTGGCTCTGGCGGCTGGGTGTCAGGGCATGGTCGGCGGCCAGGTGCTCGACATGCAGGCTGAAAGCGGCAGTGAGAACATGGATATGCTGGCCGTTGAACGGATTCACCTGCATAAAACCGGAGCCTTGTTGCGCTGGTGTTGTGAAGCAGGCGCTCTGCTGGCTGGTGCCGATACAGAACAATTCGAAGCCTGTTCGCGCTATGGCAAGGCAGTCGGCTTATTGTTCCAGATTGCTGATGATATCCTCGATGTCACCGCCAGTTCATCGGAACTGGGCAAAAGTGCCGGCAAGGATGCTGAGCAGAACAAA
This sequence comes from uncultured Zetaproteobacteria bacterium, assembly GCA_964442955.1. Lineage (GTDB taxonomy): Bacteria > Pseudomonadota > Zetaproteobacteria > Mariprofundales > Mariprofundaceae > Mariprofundus. Next base: position 2,484 of record CAYUBK010000145.1, read on the forward strand.
GCGACCTATGTCTCCGTGCTTGGTCTGCAGCGGGCTCGCGAACTGGCTGAAGACATGCAAGAGTTGGCCGTTGCCGCCTGCCAGCCTCTGGGACGGGATGGCGACCACCTGCGGTCGCTGGTGCATTATATTCAGGAGCGTAGTACGTGACCTATCCGATGCTGGAAAAAATTCGCGGCGTATCCGATCTCAAAGCTCTGTATGAAGATCAATTGCCGCAATTGGCTACGGAGATGCGCCAATACCTGATCGAAACGCTGGCCCCGATCGGTGGCCACCTGGGAGCCGGGCTCGGCGTGGTTGAGTTAACCATTGCGCTTCACTACCTGTTTGATTCGCCGCGCGATAAAATCGTCTGGGATGTCGGCCATCAGGCTTATCCGCACAAGATTCTCACCGGTCGCTTGGCGGGCATGCCTACGATTCGCCAGTATGGCGGCCTGTGCGGCTTCACCAAACGCAGCGAATCCGAGCATGATCCGTTTGGTGCAGGCCACGCGTCCACCTCGATTTCTGCGGCCTATGGCATGGCTTGCGGCCGTGATCTGAGTAGCGAAAACAATCATGTGATTGCAGTCATTGGCGATGGTGCACTGACTGGCGGTATGGCGTTTGAAGCCTTGAACCATGCCGGCGCACGCAGTAACCGGCTGCTGGTCATTCTCAACGACAATGAAATGTCGATTGCTCCGAATGTCGGGGCTATGTCCTCCTATCTGGCCCGCATTATTACCGGCAAACCGTATACGCAGGCTAAAGACACGGCCAAACGCATTCTGGGCAAATTGCCCGGCGCGCTCGATGCCGCCAAACGGGTGGAAGAGCATGTCAAAGGCATGATTACGCCCGGCACCCTGTTTGAAGAAATGGGTTTTCGTTATATTGGTCCGATTGACGGCCATGATTTTGAGCATCTGTTGCCGACGCTTGCCAATTGCAAAGATCTGGATGGCCCGTTGATTTTACACACCATCACCAAGAAAGGACTGGGATTCTCTCCAGCCGAAGAAGATCCGGAAACATGGCACGGGCTGGGGCCGTACAGCGTGCAAACCGGAAAACCCCATAAAAGTGAGGGCAAGCCACCGAGTTATACCGAAGTCTTTGCTGAAACACTGGCCGACCTGGCCGAGGCGGATGAGCGCATCGTCGCCATCACTGCCGCTATGCCGGGGGGCACCGGTTTATCCCGCTTCGCAAGACGTCATCCCGAACGTTGTTTTGATGTCGGCATTGCCGAGCAGCATGCTGTCACTTTCGCAGGTGGTTTATCCGTAGCCGGCAAGCGTCCCTTTGTGACGATTTATTCCACCTTCATGCAACGCGCCTACGATCAAATTATTCACGATATCTGCATTCAGAAGCTGCCGGTGACATTCTGCATGGATCGCGCCGGCATTGTCGGTGCTGACGGGGCAACGCATACCGGCATGTTTGACATCGCATTTATGCGCAGCCTGCCCAATATGACTGTGATGGCCCCGAAAGATGAGGCGGAATTAAAGCATATGCTGGCCACAGCCCTGAGCATCAGCGGGCCGGTAGCGATTCGTTACCCGCGCGGCAATGGTTATGGCGTGGAACTGGTGAAACCGGATGTGCTGCCTGTGGGCAAGGCCGAAGTGCTGGAAAACGGCGATGCCGGGCTAATTATTGCCGTTGGCAACCGCGTTCGCGATGCCCTTTCCGCCGTCGAAACATTGCGCAAGGAAGATGGCCTTGCATTCACATTATTGAACCTGCGTTTCATCAAGCCGCTGGATGAAGACGCCGTCCGCAAGCACCTGAAAACTGGCAAGCCATTGGTCGTTGTTGAAGAGGGTGTCGCTATGGGCGGCATCGGCGAACAGATTGCTTCGCTGGCTCTGACTTCGGGCTGGCATGGCCCGTTCATTCATATCGCCATGCCGGACAGTTTTCCGGCCCATGGTACGCAGGCGGAAATCCTGCGCGACCTTGAACTGGACACCGAAGGCATCATCTCACGTTTACGCAACCTTTGACCGCTCCGGAACGATTCCTTGGCACAACCCAAAATCAAAAAACTGCGGCTTGATCAACTACTGGTCGCTCGCAACCTTGCTGAGTCCGCCGATCAAGCCCAACGCCTGATTATGGCCGGGCTGGTCTATGTGAATGGCCAGAAAGCGGATAAATCCGGCATGCCCTTTCGGAAAGATTCATCCATTGATGTGCGCGAGGTATTAAAATATGTCTCGCGCGGCGGGCTTAAGCTGGAGCGGGCACTGGAATACTTCCCCTTCGAAACCGAAGGAAAAACCTGTCTGGATGTCGGCGCATCAACGGGCGGTTTTACCGATGTGTTATTGCAGAATGGCGCACTAAAAGTCTATGCCGTCGATGTCGGCCACGGCCAACTGCATTACAGACTGCAACACGATAAACGCGTCATCAACCTGGAAAAAACGCATGTGCGCAAACTGACACCTGAGCTGATTCCCGAGCCGGCAGATGCATTGGTGATCGACACATCCTTCATCTCTCTGACCCGCGTGCTGCCCTGTGCGTGGCTATTTGTGAAACCCGGCGGCTGGTGCGTAGCGCTGATCAAGCCACAATTTGAGGTGGATGCAAAATATCTGGATCGCGGCGTAGTACGGAATGATGCACATCGGCAGGCTGCGATTGATAAAGTGCTCGCCATGACCGGAGAACTGGATGGTGCCGAAATTATCGGTGTCACCGAATCCCCTATTCATGGCCCTAAAGGTAATGTCGAATTTCTGTTGGGTCTTCGGAAAAAATCGTAGGCTGGAAGGGCGAAGCGCGATCAGGGTAATCGCATTAAAATATCCTCTGTATTACTATGCTTTTCACTCACTCACACGTCATACCACAGACCCCTTCCTTTAGCCTGAATCATTCATGAATCGTTGTGATAATCGCGCCTGACGAGGGATTTGTTGCGGGCAAAGGAACAAGTGAAAGCGCAACAACATTTA
>CAYUBK010000146.1:0-5423 GCA_964442955.1 uncultured Zetaproteobacteria bacterium
CCGTACAGGAGGCGGCTTTCTTTCGTTCTTTCTTTGCCGCCAAAGAAAGGACAAGAACCTTCCACATTATGTTTCATCATAGGATGACAACTGCATTTTTATGCGATTGCCCTATCACTCAGTGATCAACCCAGGATGTTTGGCCGGAATGTTCGGCGCTGCGTGATTTCGTTTCCCTTCCCCGTTAGTCTACGCCCCGTACGCAACAACAGTTCAACAAGAGGGTTTTACGTTTATGCATATTGAATTCACTTTCGCACCATGGGGCATGACTTTCGCCGCGCTGATGTATGTTATCGGCAATGGTGCCTGGACCAATCATCTGGTACGTCACAAACCATGGCTGGGCTGGCCAATCTGGGGCGCTTCGGCCCTGATCCTTATTCTCATCGCCGCCGCTATTGAAATGCGTCTGTCTGGCACATCGACAGGGATTTGGGCGCGACTGACCGAAGTCAATGGCGAAAATCACTGGATTGTCGTCATGTTATACATGTTGCTTTCCGTGCCAGGCGCAGCTGGCGTGCTATTTCACCAGAGCGTCAACTGGACGCGACTGGGCGAGCTGTCCATCGCATTGATCGTATTTATTCCGCTCGGCATGCAACTGAATGACCCCAATGATTCACGGCTATTTCTGAGTCTGGGCATCACGCTCGCTGCCTGTGGTTTAAGCTGGCTGTGGTCGGTATTGCTTGATTGTGAACCAGTTCATCAGCGTAAAACCGTACCGCTGGCCGAGGCCGATCAATGAAATCAGAAGTAAATCCATGAAACATTCAGTCGCCAGAGCCGGGACGCTGGTGGAGGCGCTGCCCTATTTGCAACGCTTCGCCGATCAGACCATCGTCATCAAATACGGCGGCAACGCTATGGTGGAAGAGGAGCTAAAATCCAGTTTCGCTACCGATATTACACTGCTCAAACAGGTCGGTATCAATCCGGTCGTGGTACATGGCGGCGGCCCGCAGATTGGCAATCATCTGGCCAAAATCGGCAAGGAAGCGAAATTCATCGACGGCATGCGAGTGACCGACAGCGAAACCATGGATGTTGTTGAAATGGTGCTGGCCGGGCTAGTCAACAAGGAAATTGTCGGCAATATCAATAAGGCTGGCGGCAAAGCGGTTGGACTGTCCGGCAAAGACGGCGGCCTGATTTGCGCGCGGAAAATGCACATTGAAAAGAGCGCGCCGGAACTGGATGTGCCCGAAATCATCGATCTGGGGCATGTCGGCAAGGTGCAGGCAATTAACACTGAAATCCTCAGGGTGCTGGAAAATGACAGGTTTGTACCGGTCATTGCGCCGGTCGGCTATCACAAGGCGGAAGGGCAAAGCTATAATATCAATGCTGATCTGGTCGCCGGTGCGATTGCTGCCGCGCTCGGCGCAGCCAAGCTGATTTTACTGACCGATGTGGCCGGTGTTCTGGATGCTAACAAACAACTCTGTTCGCAATTAAGCGTAGCAGAAACACGGGCCATGATTGAAGATGGCAGTATTGCCGGCGGCATGATTCCGAAAACCACCTGTTGCATGGATGCCGTCGCCTCCGACGTTGGCCAGGCGCACATCATTGATGGCCGCGTGCCGCATGCGCTGCTGCTGGAAATCTTCACCGACGAAGGCGTCGGCACGGTTTTCAGCCAAAACTAAGGCATAAGCGATTCACCACGAAGGATACGAAGAGCAGAAAGAAAACAAAGCATTTATATAGAATTGAAAAACAGTGTATCTGTATTCCTGCAATCATTAGAGCCATCATTCTTTTCTTGCTTACCTTCGTGCTCTTCGTGTTCTTCGTGGTACATTCTCAGAAATGGATGAACTTTGGCGATGATGCGTATATGCTGCGCCCCCTTTTCGGATTAAACCAACAACGTACAGGAGAATGAGACATGGCTTTAAACGTCTATTATGATAAAGATGCTGATCTTTCGATCATCAAGAGTAAAAAAGTAGCGATTATCGGCTACGGTTCACAGGGTCATGCCCATGCAACCAACCTGAATGATTCAGGCGTAGACGTCACTGTCGGCCTGCGCGCCGGTTCTTCTTCGATTGCCAAAGCTGAAGCGCATGGCCTGAAAGTGACCAATGTTGCTGAAGCTGTCGCCAACGCTGATCTGGTCATGGTACTTACGCCTGATGAATTCCAGTCTGTATTGTATAAACAGGAACTCGAGCCCAATCTAAAACAGGGTGCAACCCTTGCATTCGCTCACGGTTTCGCCATCCACTACAATCAAGTCGTGCCACGCGCCGATCTGAATGTGGTCATGATTGCCCCGAAAGCGCCCGGCCATACCGTGCGCTCCGAATTCGTTCGTGGCGGTGGCATTCCTGACTTGATCGCTATTCATCAGGATGCCAGCGGCGACGCCAAGGAAATCTGCCTGTCTTATGCTTCTGCCATAGGCGGCGGTCGTACCGGCATTATCGAAACCTCCTTCAAGGATGAGACCGAAACCGATCTGTTCGGTGAACAGGCTGTTCTGTGCGGTGGTGCAGTGGAGCTGGTCAAAGCCGGTTTCGAAACCCTGACCGAAGCAGGTTATGCACCGGAAATGGCCTATTTCGAATGCCTGCACGAACTCAAGTTGATTGTCGATTTGATGTACGAAGGCGGTATCGCCAACATGAATTATTCCATCTCCAACAATGCGGAATATGGCGAATACGTCACCGGCCCGCGCGTGATCAATGAAGAATCACGCAAGGCCATGAAAGAAGCGCTGCATAACATCCAGACTGGTGAATATGCCAAACAATTCATTCTGGAAGGCGCAACCAACTACGCATCGATGACCGCAGCACGTCGTAACAATGCCGCGCATCCGATTGAGCAGACCGGCGAAAAACTGCGCGCCATGATGCCATGGATCAACAAGATCGTGGATAAATCCAAGAACTGATCACGCTTAATGTATTAAAAAAGGAGGCTCCGGAAACGGGGCCTCCTTTTTTATGCTTTCCACTGACATTCAAGAACATTTCATGCCCCCCCCCAGGGAGCTCCTCTTGTTTCACAATTCACCTTCAGGCGCAGAAAGTGAATTGTGAAACAAGAGAGACAAACCCAATCGTTTCTTGGTTTTTTATGCTCGCTTTACTCCGTACAACACATCATAAAGAATCACCTGCCATGCACCTTATGACAATAATTCGCAACGGATTTGCCCAGCGCCAGTCGCAGCATGAAATCGTAATCTCCTCGCTCGGCGCGGTTGTCGGCATCGCTCTGGTAGCATGGGCCAGCTACCACATTGTCGGCAGCGGCGGCCTGCCATATGTAGTGGCGTCCATGGGCGCTGCCGCAGTGCTGCTGTATGCCGCCCCGCATAGTCCGTTAACCCGTCCCTGGTCATTTGTTGGCGGGCATCTGGTCTCTGCCGCCGTGGGTGTTACCTGCGCACAATGGGTTCCCGACCTGTTTCTGGCCAGCGGCTTGGCGGTGGGGCTGGCGATTTTCGCCATGCATCAACTGAATTGCCTGCATCCGCCCGGTGGAGCGGCAGCGCTGGTGGCAGTGATTGGCGGCGAACAGATTCATACACTGGGTTATTTCTATGTGGTAGAACCTGTTGGGCTGAATGTAATGATTCTGGGCTCTGCCGTCTGGTTCACGCGATTACTTATCGCACAAAGGCGACAGACAAAGACATTTATCCCCTATCATGATGAAGAGCATGAGATACCCGACAACACGCCGTTTTCCGATGATGACCTGCACAGTGCGCTACAGGAAATTGATACCTATATTGATGTATCCATTGCGGATTTAAAAGACATCTATGCACGCGCCACGGCATTCGCACATAAACGCAGTCTCGGCAGCATGTGCTGCTGCGATATTATGACGCATCAGGTCGTGACAGTTGAATTTGGCGACAGCCTGAACGATGCCTGGACACTGATGCAGCAGCACAGAATCAAGAGCCTCTCGGTTATCAGCAGGGTGCGCCGGGTAACCGGCATCATCACCGTCAGCGATTTTCAAAAAGAAGCGGCTAAGTTCTCCGGCGAGAGCATGGAGGAACGCCTGAAAATACTGATTAAGCCTACGTCAGGTATCAGTTCAAACAAAGCTGAAGTGGTCGGACAATTGATGGTAACGCCCGTCATTACCTTACCGGAAAACGCTCATGTTAGCGAAGCCGTCGCAATATTTAGCAAACACGGCATCAGCCATATCCCGATATTGAATCATGAACGGCGTCTGGCCGGCATGCTTTCACGCAGCGATGTGGCGCGTTCCTTACAGCAGTAGCAACAAATTCAATCATCAAGTTGTTGCCGGATCAACTGGCTCATCTCAACAATAGAAAAAGGCTTGCTGAGAACCGTTTTACCATCCAGATGATTTTGCAGATTTTTATCATAACCGGTAGCAAAGATGATTTTCGCATCTGGCTGCATCAGTCTGACCTGCTTCGCAGCTTCATCACCTCCCAGCACCGGCATCACAATATCGAAGATGCACAGATCAATGTCTTCAGGGTGCGCCTCGAATATCGCCACTGCCTGTTGACCATTAGTTGCCGTCAGAACCTGATAACCAAGTGTTTCCAGCACCTCTTTTCCCGTCTCAATAATATATTCCTCATCATCAACAAGCAGAATCGTCTCGCCATGCCCGTTGGCAACCTGCAATTGTCGCGATAATGGCATCACACTGTTTTCCTGCTCCAGTAACGGAATATAAATGTGGAAGGTGGAACCCTCACCTTCAATGCTATCCACCTCAACAAAGCCGTGATGGGATTTAACTGCACCAAATACCATGGCTAAACCAAGACCCGTTCCCTTGCCGACCTCCTTGGTCGTAAAAAATGGCTCAAACAGATGTTCGATCTGATGTTCGGGGATACCGCAGCCATTATCTTCAACACCTAAATGCGCATAGAGTCCCGCTGTGAAATATGTATGAGTTTCAATAAATTCATCATCCGCATGAAATTCTTCAAGCCTGATAGTGATAACCGGATTATCGACCCCTTCGAGCGCATCACGGGCGTTGTTAACCAGATTCATCAAAACCTGATGAAGCTGAGTTCCGTCACCTTTTATTTGCAAGTCACCACTACAAATATTCTGATGAATTATGATATTTTCTGGCACCGATACACGGAGAAACTTGAGTGTTTCCTTGATAAAGGGAGTAAGCGGCATTTCTTTCATGCTCACTATGTCTTTACGGGAAAAGGTGAGCAGTTGTTTGATCATCTCGGCGGCTCGAAGGGTAAGCTGTTCAACACTGGTTAGTCTTTGTATTACATCCGGGTTCTCATGCACTCTCTTTTTTGCCAGATACAAACCACCGGTTATGCCTGCCAGAATATTGTTAAAATCATGGGCAATGCCGCCGACCAGAGTGCCTAGCGCCTCCATTTTCTGGGCCTGATGAAACTGGTGCTCCAT
>CAYUBK010000147.1:0-5390 GCA_964442955.1 uncultured Zetaproteobacteria bacterium
AAACGGATCTGGACAGCTTCGGCATGGCCGGTTGTTCCCGAGGAGACTTCGGCGTAACTCGGGTGATCCTTGTGCCCGCCGGTATATCCGGAGGTGGTGGAAATCACACCATCGAGTTCATCAAACGGGTGCTCCATGCACCAGAAACAGCCGCCCGCAAAGGTGGCGGTGTCAGTCTCTTGCGCAGTTGCCGGGGTTATTGCCATGACCATCACCATCCATAAAAAGATCAGTTGTTTCATCATTGCTCCTGCCGCGATTTAGACGCTAATGATGGAGTATTATGACAGTCATTTCTGAATAACAGATTAAATTACTTGGTTATATTGTGACGTAAAGCTGTCGCAACCGGGACGGGTGTGCACAATTCGCTTATGCAAAGCTATGACACCATTATCATTGGCGCAGGCGCTGCCGGATTGATGTGCGCCGGCACAGTGGCTGGTTTTGGCAAATCGGTGCTGGTGCTGGATCATGCCGAAAAGGTAGGTAAGAAAATCCTTATATCCGGTGGTGGGCGTTGTAATTTCACCAATCGTTTTTGTTCACCGGCCAACTTTATTTCTGCAAATCCGCATTTCTGCAAATCGGCGCTGGCACGTTTTTCTGCCGATGATTTTATCGACCGGGTCAAACAATCCGGCATCAGCTATCATGAACGGGAACACGGCCAGTTATTCTGCGATGAATCAGCGCGGGATATTCTCGATATGCTGCTGCAACCTTGCCGTGATTTCGGTGTTATGCTTGCTACACAAACGGAAATCCTGTCTGTTGAGAAAAAAGAACAGTTTATGCTCAAAACCAGCAAGGGAGATTTCAGCGCCGATAGTCTGGTGATCGCCACCGGCGGTCTATCCATCCCGAAAATGGGCGCGACAGGGTTCGGCTTGAAACTGGCCGAATCATTCGGTTTGAACGTGGTCTCACCAGTGGCCGGACTGGCGCCGTTCACATTCACCGGCAAGGAAAAAGAGGCATTGAAAGCGCTGGCCGGTATTTCGCTTGATGTGCGTGTAACTTGCCGAAATCAGTCATTTACCGAAGCGATGCTGTTCACCCATCGCGGCCTGTCCGGCCCGGCCATGTTGCAGATTTCATCCTACTGGCAACCGGGGGATGCGCTGTTGATTGATCTGTTGCCGGATATGGATGCCGTCGCCTTTCTGAAACAGAAGCAACAGCAGCGCCCGCAAGCGCAACTGGCGACGATACTATCCGAACTATTGCCCAAACGGTTGGTTCAGTTATTAATGAAGGATAACCCCGGCGAAAACAGACTCCGGCAACTCAGCGAAAAACAGGTGCAGGCATTCGCCAGCCTGCTGCATGGCTGGATACTCAAACCTAACGGCACGGAAGGTTATCGGACGGCGGAAGTGACTGTCGGCGGTGTCGATACTGATGAATTATCCTCAAAAACAATGCAAAGCAAAAAAATATCAGGGCTGTATTTCATCGGCGAAGTGGTTGATATGACAGGCCACCTGGGCGGCCATAATTTCCAGTGGGCGTGGTCATCGGGTTATGCGGCAGGCATGGCGGTTGGCGGTTTCGCATAGCTCAAGTTTATCGCGCGCGATGATTTTCTGCTTGTAGGAGCGTCCAATCGGATTCATACTGCCTTGATGCGACTTCTGTTTCTTCTCCTCCCTTTGCTTTGTTTGGTGCCGGGTCTTTTGCAGGCTGGTGATGCGCTGCCGACTGGTACGCGAATCAATTTGGGCGCGACGGCTGAGACGCAGTTAGCCAATGATGAAATGGTGATTAGCTTTCGGGTTGAAAAAGACGGAAAAGATGCCAGCGCGGTCCGCCAATATGTTAACCGGGTGAGTGGCGAGATTCAGAAACGATTGCAACAAGAGCCGGGCGTGAAACTGAAAACCATCAGTCGCAGCATGCAGCCGGTATGGCAATATCCAAAAAACAGGCAACGGGTTCGCACGGGCTGGCGTATGACGCAAACCGGGCAGGTGGTCAGCAATAAACTCGATGCCGTACCGAACTGGCTGGATGCCATCGAAAGTGCAGGGGCGAATCTGTCCGGGCTGCAATTCCTCATCAGCAGCACAGCATCAAAGAGAGCACAGAATCAGCTCAGGTTGCAAGCCATTTCCCTGTTTCGCCAGAAGGCGGGCGTGATTGCCAAAGGCTTGAGTGCGGGCACTTTCAGAATTATTCAGCTTAATACCAGCAGTCGGACGCCGCGACCGGTGATGTATCGGGCCGAAATGGCGATGATGGCCAAATCAGCCGATGCCGCGCCGCCTTCCCTGTCTGCAGGTGAAGGTAAAATCAGTGTTAGCGTGAGTGGTTCGATTCAGGTTCCGTTCACTGATTTTCCCGTCAAATAGAAACGGGGCAGCTGTTGCCAGCCGCCCCGTTTGATTTACAGTAGTACCAGTTTTTTTGAGCGTCCTTAGCTGCGGCTGGTGACTTCCAGCAAATGGTAGCCGAACTGCGTTTTGACCGGGCCTTGTACGGTATTGATATCAGCCGAGAAAACGACCTCGTCAAATTCGGGCACCATCATGCCGGGGCCGAATTCGCCCAGGTCGCCGCCGTTGCGGCTGGACGGGCAACTGGAGTTGATGCGCGCCACGTCAGCGAAATCTTCGCCGCCTTCGATCAGTGTTTTCAGTTCCAGACATTTTTCTTCGCTATCCACCAGGATATGGCGGGCTGTTGCTACAGTCATGTTAAACCTCTCAATAATTTTGCAGCGCATGGTAGCGCCTGATCTGCATAAATCACGTATATGCGGGAGCTGACTTGTTCCGCTTAGTCGCGGTCAGCCATCGGGATATAGGATAAACCATGCTTTCCGGTGAAAATTTGTGAAGGGCGATAGATGCGGCCATGACCCAACTGTTCCTTCCAGTGTGCCAGCCAGCCGGAAACGCGGGCTACGGCAAAAATTGGCGTGAACAGGTCAGTCGGGATGCCCAGCTTGCGATAGACAATGCCGGAATAGAAATCGACATTGGGGCAAATGCCCTTTTTGCCCAGCGTTTGCCTGGACAGGTCTTCGATATGGCGGGCGATTTCATAGGTCGGGTCTGCACCCAGTTTTTCAGTGAGTTCCACATACAGCTTTTGCAATAGCGTGGCGCGCGGGTCTTTGGTTTTATAGACACGGTGGCCGAGTCCTGAAATCTTTTCCTTACGCGCCAGCTTGCCTTTCAGATAACTCTCGGCTGCATCCACCGACCCGATATCGTCCAGCATCCGCAACACATCCTCATTGGCGCCACCATGCAATGGGCCGGACAGCGAACCGATGGCTGCACTGATAGATGTGTACGGATCGGCATGGCTGGAGGCTACTACCAGCGTTGAGAAGGTGCTGGCATTCATGGTGTGTTCAGCGTGCACAATCAGCGCCACATCGATAATGCGCTCGGTCAGTTCATCCGGTTCATCGCCGGTCAGCATGTAATGAAAATTGGCCGCATGCGATAGATCATCACGCGGGCTGATCGGGTCGTCGCCATGACGCATGCGGGCGTGAGCAGCTACCAGCGTCGGCATTTTGGCAATCAGATTTACACATACATGATGCACGGTCTCATCATCGAGCTTGCCGATCAGCGATTTCGGAAAGGGGTAAAACATACCCAGCGCCGCAATGCTGGCCTGCAAGGCATCCATAGGGTGCGCCGATTCAGGAAAGCACTTCATCATATCGCGGATACGGAATTTGATGCGGCGGTGGTGATTGAGTTCCAGCTTGAAAGCGGACAATTCATCAGCCGAGGGTAGTTTTCCGTACAACAACAGCCATGAGGTTTCCTCAAAGGACGAGTGCTCAGCCAGTTGCTCAATATCGATACCACGATATTCCAGGTGCCCTATTTTACCATCGACAAATGAGACCGAAGATTCGGCGACCGGAATGCCGGCCAGACCCGGTGAAAAACACGGAATTTTTGGTGTTTCAGTTGTTGTTTGCTCGGCCATACTGATGAATCCTCACTGTTGGTATTGCTCGTTCGTCTTGATTGGAACGCAAAGCTAACAAACCCGCCAATAAAACACCTAAGACTTTGTGCCCAGCGGATGCGATTGATTGACCAGATCATGCAATCGCGCTCGCGATACATGCGTATAAATCTCGGTGGTGGTGACATTGGCGTGGCCTAGCAGCATCTGCACCGCCCGCAGATCGGCGCCGTGATTGAGCAGATGCGTGGCAAAGGCGTGGCGCAGCGTATGCGGCGACGGCAATGGCGATATATTGGCAAGCACGGCATATTGTTTGAGGCGCAGCCAGAAATTCTGTCTGCTCATGATTTTACCTGCTCGCCCGGGAAACAGATAGGGCGATGCAGGCTCATGTGGCCGGGCCGCCAGCCATTGTTGCAGCCAGTGAGCCGCTTCTTCACCAAACGGCACCAGACGCTCTTTATTGCCCTTGCCGATGACGCGCACCAGTCCGGCTGCTATATCGATATGCGCCAGTTGCAAGCCGGTCAGTTCGCTAACTCTCAGGCCGGTAGCATAAAGAATTTCCAGCATGCAGCGATCACGGATGCCTGTTGCTGTCAGGGTATCGGGTGCTGCCAGCAGCGCTTCAACATCATGCTCACTCATTAGTTTTGGCAATGGTCTGCTCTTGCGCATTTTGGGCAGATAGCGGGCGGGATGATCGTTACGCATGCCCTGATCCTGCAAATATGTAAACCATGTCGAGAGCGCACTGCGCCGGCGTTGAATAGTGGTTTCTCTCAAACCCTTGCGCCCCAACGAGGCCAGGTACTTTAATACGGCATCCTGGCTTGCTTGCATGAGGCTTGTCTGTGCCGTGCGAAGGAAAGCATCGGCATGTAGCAGATCGGAGCGATACGACTCAGTTGTTTTCGGCGACCATCCACGCAGCATGGCCAGCCGTTGCAACAGGCCGGTGATGGTCTCTTCATTTGTCTGCCGGGGTGCAGTCATCGGCACATGCTAATTGCTGAGTTGGGTGATGACTAACGGTGGATGAGACGTTGTTTTTATCGAGGTGAAGATTTAAGGCGAAAGTTCTAATGCGAAAGTGGCAGATGTTGAATCACGGTTGTGTTCATAAAGGCAAAGTCCTAACGAAAAGAAGGAAGTGACATTGAGTCACTTCCTTCTTTTTATTGGTGAGGACTGGAGTCATATAGTATACATAACATACTATAATTTAGTGACAATTTCTTTTCGGTTTTAATAAATACCGTCAAAAGTACCGTCACTTTCTGATCTAGTGGTTTATTTGCGCCGGTGTTGTACGGCATTAAGTGAAACTGTTTTGGACTGTGACTCGTGAGAATTAAGTTAGCAACAAGTACCCCACTGACACTTGACATGCTACAACCGAGTTGATGTGTTGTGGTTTTTCCGAAAACGTGTATATAGTTCAG
>CAYUBK010000148.1:0-5378 GCA_964442955.1 uncultured Zetaproteobacteria bacterium
CCCTCTGTTTCGTGAGTTGCTATCCGGGTTGCAAGATGAATTTCACAGGCTTGATGAACGCATCACTGCTTATGATCTGCAAATCAAACAACTCAGCACACAAAGCGATGCCTGCCGGCGTTTAATGACAATCCCTGGAGTCGGTCCGATGGTGGCGACGGCAATGGTTGCGGCTGTTGCAGATGCCAAAGTATTCAAAAGTGGACGTGAAATGTCGGCATGGCTGGGTTTGGTTCCTAGGCAGTATTCTACAGGTGATAAACCGAGGCTTCTTGGCATCAGTAAGCGGGGTGATACCTACCTGAGAAAGATGCTGATTCATGGAGCAAGATCAGCCTTGCGCGTTGCGGGTAAAAAGCAGGACAGGCGTAGCAAATGGGTAGTGGGTGTCGAAAGCAGGCGTGGTTCAAATATTGCGGAGGTAGCGTTGGCCAACAAGATTGCGCGGGCGGCATGGGTGATATTAAGCAAGGGTGAAGAATATAAAATGGCTATGGCAGCCTGAATACAGAACTAGATGATGATTTCAACAGATTGCGTGGATTGAGTAAGATGATGGCATACAAAGCGGACAGCTGCATTTCCAAAAACCTGAACAACTCATGGGCCATCAAAGGCCGAAGGCATGATAAGGTCGGAAATGCGCGGATTTCCATCAGGGCCAGAAGCTATATTCAGCTTCAATCGAAGGCCGGATATATGTGTGCAACCTTTCTTTGGTGCCTATTAAACTTTTTCCTTGCAAGGCGGGACGGACCATATATGAGTTATGGGGCGCTGTCCAAGGTAGCTGTACAAGCCTTGTCGCACGGAGCGGCGAAAGCTGGTTGCTGGATGAATACCGGCGAGGGTGGCTTGTCTCCGCACCATTTATCCGGTGGTTGCGATATTGTGATGCAGATCGGCACGGCCAAATACGGTGTGCGCGATGCGGACGGGGCGTTGTCTGATCAGAAACTGCGAGAGCTGGCGGCGATTGAGCAGGTCAGAATGTTTGAGATAAAACTCAGTCAAGGCGCCAAACCCGGTAAAGGCGGCATCCTGCCGGGTCTGAAGGTGACGGCAGAAATCGCCGCAATTCGGGGGATACCCGAAGGTGAAGCTTCGATCAGCCCGAATCGGCATGTCGAAATCGATTCGCCGGGCGAATTACTGGACATGATTGCCCGCATTCGCGAGGTCACCGGCAAGCCGGTTGGTTTCAAACTGGTGCTGGGCGGTTGCGGAGCGCTGGATGCCCTGTTCGATGAAATCAAACGGCGCGGCGATCAATCCGCGCCGGATTTTATAACACTGGATAGCGCCGATGGTGGCTCGGGCGCGGCTCCTCAACCCTTGATGGATTTCATGGGCATGACACTCAAAGAGAGTCTGCCAATGTTGATTGATCACCTGGTGGGTTATGGGCTGCGCGATCGGGTGCGGGTGATTTGTTCAGGCAAACTGATTACGCCCTCCGGCGTAGCGTGGGCATTGTGCATGGGGGCGGATTTTGTTGTGTCAGCGCGCGGTTTTATGTTTGCGATGGGTTGTATTCAGGCCATGCAATGCCATCAGAACACCTGCCCTACCGGCATCACCACGCATCAGAAACGTTTGCAGCGCGGCCTCGACCCACAGGACAAATCGGTGCGCGTGGCGCATTATGTGGAAAATATGCTGCACGATGTTGGCGTCATTGCGCACTCCTGCGGCGTCAAACGCCCGCGCCAGTTACAGCGCCGCCATGCGCGGGTAGTGACTCAGAATGGCAGCAGTGCGGGGTTACACACGATTCATCCGGAAACCAAAATCGGTTTTCCGCACGGAACGCCAAAGGAGTAAGCCATGACCAGTGTTGAACATTTTCCGTTAATGATTGCCGATGCAGCTACCGTGAAAAACGAGGGCAATGCGCTGGAAATCAGATCCCCGTATGATGATCAACTCCTTGCGACGGTGGCGACAGCCAATGCGGAAGCGGCGGAACAGGCATTGAGGCAAGCAAGCCGATTGTTTGCTGACCGGAACGAATGGATTGCGGTGGATCAGCGCATTGCCACGCTCGAGCGCATGATCGCGCTGCTGTATGAGCAGGCGGACGATCTGGCGCTGGGCGCAGCGTTGGAAGGCGGTAAGCCATTGATCGATTCACGCATCGAAATGACCCGCTGTATCGACAGCATTCGCATCTGTATCGACACCCTGCGCACCGATCACAGTAACCCGCCGATGATGGGCGTCAATGCAGCCTCGAAGAACCGCGTTGCGCTAATGAAAAAAGAACCGATTGGTGTGGTCGTGGCCGTCAGCGCCTTTAATCACCCGCTCAACCTGATCGCCCATCAGGTCGGCCCGGCCATTGCCGCGGGCTGCCCGGTGATTATTAAACCAGCCGCCGATACGCCGCTGTCCTGTTTGCGACTGGTGCGCCTGTTTCACCAGGCCGGCGTGCCGGACGGGTGGTGTCAGTGCATCGTGCCGGAATCGAGAACACTGGCCGAAGCACTGGTGACCGATGCGCGGGTGGCCTTCTTCAGTTTTATCGGCAGTGCAACAGTCGGCTGGCATCTGCGCTCAAAACTGGCAGCCGGCGCGCGCTGCGCGCTCGAACATGGCGGCGTGGCGCCGGTGATTGTGTGCAAGGATGCGAATATCAAAGCTGCATTGCCAGGCTTGATGAAGGGCGCGTTTTACCATGCCGGTCAGGTTTGCGTATCAGTGCAACGCGTCTTTGCGCATGCGTCCATTGCACGTGAACTGGCGGATAAAATGGCGGCACAGGCCAAAGCATTGGTCGTGGGTGATCCCGCATCCGATCAAACCGAAGTCGGGCCGCTGATCAGATCCAGGGAAGTCGATCGCGTCGAGTTATGGGTGAAAGAAGCCGTTGCCGGTGGCGCCAAATTATTATGTGGCGGCGATAAACTGGATTACCACTGTTATGCGCCGACTGTCCTGTTCGATCCGCCGCATGACGCCAGCGTATCAACGCGTGAGGTGTTCGGGCCGGTGGTGTGTATTTATCCATTCACTGAGCTGGATTCAGCCATTGCAGAAGCCAATAGTTTAGATGTGGCATTTCAGGCGTCGGTCTACAGTCGCAATATTGATACGGCATTGGGTGTCGCCAACCGATTGGATGCATCGGCAGTAATGATTAACGATCACACCGCCTTCCGGGTGGATTGGATGCCCTTTGCCGGCTTAAAACATTCCGGCCTGGGCGTGGGCGGCATCCCGTTTACGATCAGAGATATGCAAATCGAAAAAATGACCGTCATCCATTCCGATGCAGTGTAAAAGCCTTTACCACAAAGGCACAAAGACACGAAGAAAAGTAAATTATTCATCATGCCTACTTTGTGCCTCTGTGTCTTTGTGTCTTTGTGGTGAAAAAAGGTTTTGACTTGTTTTTTAAGGAGATACAAATGAATACAGCAGAATTGTTGGTGCGGTGCCTGGAAGCTGAAGGGATTGAATATATCTTTGGCGTGCCCGGCGAAGAAAATGCCGATTTTATGATGGCATTAGAACAGTCGGAATCGATTCGCTTTATCCTCACACGGCATGAACAGGGTGCGGCATTTATGGCCGAGGCTTATGGTCGTCTCACCGGCAACCCGGCCGCATGTCTGGGTACGCTGGGGCCGGGCGCGACCAACCTGATTACCGGCGTCGCCAATGGCAATATGGATCATGCGCCCATGCTGGTGCTGACCGGACAGGGATCGACCACCCGCTTGCATAAGGAATCGCACCAGATTATGGATGTGGTGAGCATGTTCAGGCCAGTGACCAAGTGGGCAACCTCAATTCGTCATCCATCTGCTGTTCCCGAGATTGTGCGCAAGGCGGTGCGCCTGGCGCGCAGCGAAAAACCGGGCGCATGCCATATTGAGCTGCCCGAAGATGTGGCCAAACTGGAAACGGATGCTGCGCCCATGCAGCCGCGTCGCTATCGCAGGCCGGTCGCCGACCCGGGTCAGATTGATGCGGCTTTTGCCATGCTCAGGGCAGCCAAGCGCCCCGTCATTCTGGTGGGCAACGGCTGCGTGCGCCACGGTGCCAGTCGTGAGTTGCGTCGCTTTTGCGAGGTGACCGGCGTTGGTGTGATCAACACCTTTATGGCCAAAGGGTGTGTGGATGCCGATGCTGATTATTGCCTGTATACGATTGGTTTGCAGGCCAGAGATGTGGTGGCTTGCGCGCTCGATGCTGCCGATCTGGTCATCACGCTGGGTTATGACATGGTCGAATATCATCCGCGTCTGTGGAATGCGGATCGAAAAAAACACATTGTTCATATTGATTTTCTGCCGGCTGAAATTGATGAGCATTACCAGCCTGAACTGGAATTAATTGGCGATTTAACCCATACGCTGGCCACCATCAACGCCAATATCGAACAACTCGGGCCGGTTGAACGCAATCTTAGCCAGCAACTGGAAACGCGGCGGCATATGCAGCAGGAACTGATGCAGCATGCCCATGATACTACCGAACATACGATTCGACCCCAGAAAGCGCTGTCCGATGCCCGGAATGTGATGGGGCATGAAGATATTTTGCTCTCTGATGTCGGCGCGCATAAAATGTGGATCGCCCGCCAGTACCAATGCCATGAGCCCAATACCTGCCTGATTCCCAATGGCTTCTGCTCGATGGGCTTCGCCTTGCCCGGCGCGATTGGTGCATCACTGGTTTATCCTGACAAACAGATTCTGGCAATATGCGGCGATGCCGGATTTATGATGAATGTGCAGGAGATGGAAACCGCCAAACGCCTAAACAGCAATATCGTGGTGATGGTCTGGGAAGATCATGCCTACGGTCTGATTGCCTGGAAGCAGCAGAATCAGTTTGGTCATCATACCGATTTAAATTTCGGCAATCCGCAATGGATGTTACTGGCCAAAGCCTTCGGCTGGCGTGGGCATCGCGTGGAGTACAGTGCCGATTTACAAGCTACGCTCAAAACAGCATTCGCCGAGCCCGGCCCCAGCCTGGTTGTAATCCCCATCGATTACAGCGAGAACATGAAACTGACCGAACGACTCGGCAATATCGTCTGTGCGATTTAGCTTGCGTTACTACTTAGATTCGCAACATTTGGCTTGGCATGCAAACCCACCGCTGAAACGCAACGAAACAGCTAATAGCAATATGAACCTTTCACTTTCATAATCTTAAGCTATTCTATTTCCATATTGGGGTATGGGAGTGACGATGACGGATAAAAAATCTTTGTCTGAACGTGATATTTGCACCAAATATATCAATCCAGCCTTGGAAAAAGCAGGCTGGAATATTCAGACTCAGGTTCGTGAAGAGGTCTCTTTTACGAGGGTGTCCTGAATTTTGTGTAAACGGTTAAACTGACGGATAGTTCCGTCTTA
>CAYUBK010000149.1:0-5356 GCA_964442955.1 uncultured Zetaproteobacteria bacterium
GTATATATAACTTTATTTTTAAATGAACAGATGTAAGCCTTTTCGATAAGTATGGTTTCCAGGTCAAGATTATAAGGAAGGGTGCGTTGCAGATACATCGATTTGGCTGGTTTTTGTTGAGCTTGCTTATTAGCGCTATATCGGCGCAGGCCGCTGAACTGTCATCGCCGTTGCCGGTGCGCAATTTGTATCCGCCCACCATGCGTTTCTTCGATCCTTCGCCGGATTCGGCACTGCGTTCCTATGATCAGTCGTGGCTGTTTGAACTGACACAGCATTATTCGACTGTGAATATTATTGACCCGCAGCCCGGCGTTCAGCTGTTGGTGGATATGGAACTCTACGTGCTGGATCCGGTTGTCCGTTTTACTGTTGGCGACGGACTGGAGTTTTCTCTGAGAGCGCCTTTGATGATGCCGGCCAGTGGTGTGTTTGATGGCGCTATTAAATCATTTCATGATGGCTTTGGTTTTCCCGATAATGGGCGTGGCCTGCGCCCGAATAACAGTTTTGCTTACAGCTTTGATAACGGCAAGGGAACTCGCTGGCAAGGGAGAAGCCAGTTTGAACTCGGTAATGTTGAATTGTCGAGTCGCTATCAGTTGCTAAGAACTGAGCACTGGGGCATGGCTGCTCTGGCGGCTATTAAACTACCGACTGCCTCTAAAGCGCGTGGCTGGGGTAGTGGTGCATCCGATCTTGCGGCCGGGGTCGTGGTTTCCTGGCGTCAGGAAAGCGCTTTCGCCCACCTGGAAGGCTGGGCGATACAACCTTTGGCCAGTGATGAGGCGGGCATACGGTATGAGCGATATATGCGCGGTTCTGTAACCCTTGGTTATCAGCTGTTTGATGCTGCCGCATTGATTGTGCAGGTACAGGGAGGCAATTCACCCTACCAGTCCACTATTGCCGCACTGGATCATCCTCCCTTTCTGGTTTCCTTCGGCTTACGTGGCAAACTGGGTTCAGATGCGGAAGGGGCTTCAGACCTTGGCTGGACAGCGACCATTGTGGAAAATATCAGCCAGGTGACGGCGCAGGATATTTCTGTCGCCATTGGCCTTACCTGGCCCATTGAATAGGAAAGATTGATGACTTCTGTATCTACTACTGAGTTTCGGCATGCATCTGTATGGCAGTTATGTCTGGTTTTTGTGCTTGCACTGTTATTGTTTACGCTGATGCGCTGGCAGCCGGAGTTGTGGTTGCAGCATCAAATTGATCAACAGGCTCGAAACAATGGCATTGGTTTACACTATCAGGCATTGCAGGTCGAAGGCTTGAGCGTTCGAATGGAGCATGTTTCGGTTCAGACCCGCCAATTGCCAGCGCCGCTTGTGCTGGATTCTCTGCGTATCAGTCCGGCATGGTCCATGTTGATGGCAGGAACAGGCGCTATTGATGTCATGGTAACGCTATCCGGGCAATCGGCTCAAGCAGTACTTGCATGGCAGGATAAATATATCGAAGTCCATGACCTGAATGCGGTGCTTGATGTGGCCTCACTTCAACCGTTGTGGAAGCAGCGCATGCCAATCCCGGTTCAGGCCGGGGGGCGTTTGAAGCTGTCAGGGCATGTTCAACTCAATGCACTGAGCGGTTTGCCCGTCGATGGTGAGCTGAATGCGGTGTGGCAACAGGCTCGTATTGATTTGCCCATGCTTAATAAACCGCTGGGGAATTATCAACTGGCTGTGAAAGCGACGACCCCTGCATCAGGCGGCTGGCAATGGACGCTTGGCGGCGGCACTGAAGTAATGCTGTCCGGATCCGGTCAGCTTGATTTGTCCGGCACATCACCGCAGCAATGGGTGGTCAGCGGGCGCGTGCAGGTGCAGGCAGCGCCTGAAGCAAAAGCGATTGCTTCCTTGCTGGGTCATCAGGCCAGGGCATTCAATATTTCCGGTAATCTATTGAATGCGCGATTGCAGCCTATGTAGCTCGGGTTTGCAGAAAACTGATTTGTCATCGAGACAGTGTAGATGACAAACTTTGACACATGGCCCTTCTGTTTCTAAGCTGACGGGACATGAAAATAGATGGAACGACAACGACTTACGGGATAATCGGCTGGCCGGTGAAGCATTCGCTTTCACCGCTGTTTCAATCCCGTTTTCTCGAACAGAATGATATCAATGCCGTATACCTGCCTTTTGCAGTGGCACCTGATTTGCTCTCCAAGGCTATGGACGGATTATGGGTGCTGGGCGTGCAGGGGTTTAATGTCACGGTTCCACATAAGGAATCAGTTTTTCAGATGGTTGAGGCGGATGCTGATGCCAGACTGATTGGCGCAGTCAATACCGTTCGACGAGGTGATGGCGGCTGGCTGGGCACCAATACGGACTGGTTCGGATTCAAGTCCGTGATTGACGGGTTAAAGGTGGATGTTTCAGGGCAACAGGTGATGCTGTTTGGCGCAGGCGGTACCTCGCGTGCTGTACTGCATGCATTGGCCCAGCTGAATCCCGCGCAAGTGCATATCTGTAATCGTAATCCGGATCGCCTGGCGACATTGACTACATCAGCCCGGTCATCCTACCCTGATTTGAATTGCGTACCGGTGCCCTGGCAGCAGGATGCCGTAAATTCTGCCTGTGCCGGTTCATGTCTGCTGATCAATACAACCAGTATCGGGTTGCAACCGGAGCAGGATTTTCCGTTCACCCTGTCCGGCCAGGGGGCTGCGATAGATGCAGTCTATAAACCGGATGGGGAAACTGCTTTTGTTGAGGCCGCAAGCCTTGCCGGGCGGCAGTGCGTGGATGGATTGCCCATGCTGATTGCGCAGGGGTCAGCTGCATTTGCCTGGTGGCATGGCTGTCATCATCCCGATAGCAGTGAGGCTTTGAGATATATGCAACAATATCTTGGCCGTAAAATAAATGCTTTACCGGGCTGGGAGCTAGCAACATGAATCGCTCCCGCCTGGGAGATATGCTGCTCAGACAGCAGCGCATCAATCGCGAACAACTGGAAACGTTGTTGCGTGAAGCCAAGTTGAATGGTGATAGCATCACCTCTCAACTGGTGCAGCAGGGTATATTTACAGAGCCAGGGCTGGTTAAATTTCTGGCCGGGTCGTTCGGTTGCCCTGTCATTGATCTTCATCAAATCGAGGTGGATGAGGGGGCTGCCAAGATCCCGGTGGATGTGCTGCGCAAGCATCTGGCTTTACCGCTGAAACGAAAAGGTAACAAGCTCACACTCGCCGTGGTTGATCCCTACGATATCAACAGTCTGGATGAGATCGCTTTTATCAGCGGTTGCAAAATTGATATCGTGGTAGCGGCTGAAAGCCAGCTGAACAAGGCATTGGATGATCTCAGTAATAACGATGCACATTTACAGCAGGTGATGGCCGATCTGGGAGCCATGGATGTTGAGGTTGTGGATACCTCCGAAGAAGATTTCGACGAATATTCATTGTCTGCCGAGATTGAAGCGGCTCCGGTGGTCAAGCTGGTCAATCTGATACTGATGGATGCGATCAAGCGCGGTGCTTCGGATATTCATCTGGAACCCTATGAAAAAGTGCTGCGAGTGCGTTACCGCATCGATGGTGTACTGCACGAAATTATGCGGCCGAGTCTGGCGATGCGCGATGCTATTGTATCGCGTTTGAAAATTCTGGCCCGGCTCGATATCTCCGAGCGCCGCCTGCCGCAGGACGGACGCATTAAATTGCGCTTGTCGCGCGCCAAGACAGTTGATTTTCGCGTCTCAGTATTGCCGACCCTGTTTGGCGAAAAAGTTGTGATGCGCCTGCTCGATCCATCCAGTTTGCAACTGGATATGACCAAACTGGGGTATGGCACAAGTGCGCTGACATGGCTGAAAGATGCGATTCACAGGCCTTACGGCATGGTGCTGGTGACCGGCCCGACCGGCTCCGGTAAAACTGTCAGTCTCTACTCGGCTGTGGCTGAACTGAATAAGCCCGGTGTGAATATTTCTACGGCGGAAGATCCAGTTGAATTTAATTTTATGGGTATCAATCAGGTCAATGTGAATGCAGAAATCGGACTGGATTTTCCCGCCGTATTGCGTTCTTTTATGCGCCAGGATCCGGATGTTATTCTCATCGGTGAAATTCGCGATTTTGAAACGGCTGCGATTGGTATCAAGGCTGCGTTGACCGGGCATCTGGTGCTGGCCACTTTGCATACCAATGATGCGCCTTCGACCATGACGCGCCTGATCAATATGGGTATCGAGTCCTTTCTGGTGGGCTCCGCCATTAATATGGTTTCCGCCCAGCGTCTGGCGCGACGCATTTGTCCGGATTGTAAATCAGCCGAGCAGATTCCGATTGCCGCTTTGCTGGATGCCGGCGTGCCGGAAAGTCAGCTGAGCGATTATCATCCCATGTATGGAACCGGATGCCAGACCTGTAATGGAACCGGCTATAAGGGCAGGACGGGCATTTATCAGGTCATGCCGGTTTTTGATGAAATCCGTGAATCGGTTTATGCTGGCGAGAATACAGACAAGATCAATGCTATTGCAGTCGCAAATGGTGTTAAAACATTGCGAATGGAGGCACTGGCAAAAGTGAAAGTCGGGGATATTTCGCTTGAGGAATGTCTTCGAGTTACTGTGGCGGATTGATTGCGTGGGATTGCGTGGGATGAGCATGATCGATAAGGGACAGGGTAGACGGTGGTGAATAACTGATGGCAACGTTTATATGGCAGGCAAGAAATAAACAGGGCGCAGCCCAAAGCGGAGAGATGGAGGCGCCTAATCGTGAAATTGCCACCGCAATTCTGCGGCGTAAGGGGCTGGTGGATGTCAAAGCGAAGAAAAAGCCGATTGAAATCAACCTGTTTCCCGAGAAAGTCGATGACAAGGATATTTCCGTGTTCTTTCGCCAGCTTTCGACCATGATTAATGCAGGCCTGCCTCTGGTGCAGTGTTTTGAGCTGGCCGAGCGTGGTACCGAGAAAAAAGCCATGGTCAAGCTGCTGGCTGATGTGCGACAGAGCCTCGAAGGCGGTAATCCGCTGGGTGAAACCATGCGCAAGTTTCCTGAAGAGTTTGATCGCCTCACTTGCGCTTTGGTGGAAGCTGGTGAGCAGGGCGGCATTCTCGATACGATTCTGTTGCGATTGTGTGTGTACAAGGAAAAAGCCCTGAGCCTGAAGGCGAAAATCAAATCAGCTATGGTATATCCGATTGCCATTTTGGTGGTCTCTTTCATTGTCACATCTATTCTGATGATTTTCGTGATTCCGGTATTTAGCGAGATGTTTGCCGATTTGGGCGGCGAACTGCCTTTGCCAACCCAGATTGCGATGAGTATATCCGATGTGTTTGTGAACTTCTGGTATGTTGTCGTTGGTGCGCCAATTGC
>CAYUBK010000150.1:0-5273 GCA_964442955.1 uncultured Zetaproteobacteria bacterium
TCGGTGCCGGTGCATGCGCCGACATCCGGCACTGTGGTCAAAATCGAGGAACACCCGATTGCCCACCCGTCCGGCATGGGCATGGCCTCCATCTTTATCGAAACCGACGGCGATGATGCAGTCGATCAAACGCTTGAACCGATCACCGACTGGCAAAACACCGATCCGGCCGTGCTGCGCGAACGCGCCCGCATGTGTGGTCTGGCAGGTCTCGGCGGTGCGGTATTCCCCACCTTTATCAAGCTGGTGCGTGACAAGCGTTTCCCGATTGAAACGGTGATTCTCAACGGCGTGGAATGCGAACCATATTTGACCAGCGATCACCGCTTAATGGCCGAATATGCCGATGAAATTCTCATCGGCTTGCGCATGATCCGGCATATGGTCGGTGCCAGCTTCGGCCTGATCGCCATTGAAGATAACAAGCCCGAAGCCATTGCCGCCATGCGCGAAGCATTGGCTAGCGCAGATGATATGGACGATGTGCGCGTAGTTGCACTACCCACACGTTATCCTCAAGGCGGTGAAAAACAGCTTATTTATTCGCTGACCGGCCGTGAAATACCAGCCGGTAAATTACCCATGCATATCGGCGTCGTGTGCCAGAATGTAGCAACCACCAAAGCCTTGCATGATGCCATCTTATTGGGAAAACCGCTGAGCGAACGGGTAGTGACACTTAGTGGCGATGCGCTGCCAAATCCGGCCAACCTGCTAGTCAGACTCGGTACGCCGGTTCGCCGCCTGTTTTCCCGGCAAGGCCTGGAGGATTTCACCGGCCTGCAAATCGTGCATGGCGGCCCGATGATGGGCGAACGTTTAAAGGGGCCGGATATTCCGGTGGTCAAATCAACCAATGGTTTACTGGCCTTGAGCCGTGCGGCAATGACTGCGGCGCATACCGTTGAGCAACCGTGCATCCGTTGCGGCCATTGCAGTGAAGCGTGTCCAGTGTCACTGGTGCCGAACCTGCTGGCCGATCAATGCCGTTCCGATCAATTTGACAAGGCCGAGGATTTTAATCTGTTCGATTGCATCGAATGCGGCTGTTGTTCTTATGTGTGCCCGTCGAATATTCCACTGGTGCATTATTTTCGTTACGGCAAGGGGCAGGTGGCGCTGGGTCGGCGAGAACAGAGCTTTGCGGAAGCATCGCGTCAGCGTTCGGAAGTTCGCGATGCCCGTATTGAACGTGAAAAGGCGGAGAAAGCGGCCCGACGTTCTCGCGTGCGCAAAACACATGCGCCCAAACCTGAAACAGCATCACCCACCAAGACGGAAGCCACAACACCTGAGGAGAAATCGTAATGCCGCTGATTATGCTCAGTTCGCCACACGCGCACGGCGGCGATTCGATTCGCATGATGATGTTCACCGTCGTGCTGGCGCTATTGCCTGCCGCCCTGTTCAGCGTCTATTTATTCGGCTGGTTGTCGGTGTTCATGATTGTCACCTGTATGCTGACCGCGCTGCTTACCGAAGCGGCCTGTCTAAAACTGATGCAGCGGCCCTTATCGACGCTGCTGGATAATTCCGCCGCCCTGACCGGATTATTTCTGGCCCTCACCCTGCCGGCTGCAACGCCGTGGTGGATGGCTGTGCTGGGTTCAGTCTTTGCGATTGTGTTGGGCAAACAGGTGTATGGCGGGCTGGGCTATAATATTTTCAATCCGGCCCTGTCGGCGCGTGTCATCCTGCTGATTTCATTCCCGCTAAATATGACAACCTGGATTATTCCGATGTCTGTGCATATGGGCGTTGATGTGAATTCGGCGACTGCCGGTCTTAATTTATATGATATTTCCCAATGCCTAAGCCTGTTCTTCAGCGGTTTCGATGCCCTGCCCATTGTCGCCCAACAGGGGCTGGATGCGATTTCGATGGCCAGCCCGCTCGGCCATGTCAAAACCGAAGCGACGCTGGGCATACCTGTGGGCGAAGCATTGAACGCCTATCACTACACCGTACTCGACGCCTTCCTCGGTTTTGAAACCGGCAGCCTGGGCGAAACCAGCGCGCTGGCGCTGCTGATCGGCGGCATCTTCCTGCTCGCACGCCATAGCATCACCTGGCATATCCCGTTCTCCTATCTGGGCACGGTGGCCCTGCTGGCGGCGGTGTTTAGCGCTATTTCACCCGATCAATTTACACCACCGATGTTCCACCTGTTCGCTGGCGGTTTAATGCTGTGCGCCTTTTTCATGGCCACCGATCCGGTATCATCACCGGTCACCCCGCTCGGGCAGATTGTATTCGGTGTCGGTTGCGGCGTGCTGACATGGAGTATCCGCTCCTTCGGCGGTTATCCTGAAGGTGCGATGTTCGCCGTACTGCTGATGAACTGTGCCGTACCATTGATCGACCACTATTGTCGCCCGCGCGTCTACGGACATGAAAAGGAAGGTCGTGAGAAGGGACAAGCGGAATCATGAAGCTGGATAAGGATCAGATTCGCATGGTCATCGCCCTGTTTGTGGTGGCGGCCATCGCCGCCATACTGCTGGGATTGACCGACATCGTCACCCGCGAACCAATCGCCGCAGCTCAGAAAGCGGCGCTGCATCAAGCGCTGCAACAGGTGCTTCCGCAGCACACCAATGATCCGCAGAACGATAAAATCGAGCTGGGTAAAGACGACGAACGCGTGGCAGTCTATCCGGCCAGAGATAAGGCCGGTCGGCTGGCCGGACTAGCTTGGGAAGTGGTCGCGTCAGATGGATATTCCGGTTCAATCCGTATTCTGGTCGGTGTCAAACCGGATGGGCGGGTCTTTGCCATTCGCATCACCCGACATCAGGAAACGCCGGGGCTTGGCGATGGCATTGTTAAAAATGACGGCTGGCTGGCCAGCTTTGTGAATCAGAGTCTGGACAGCACGCACTGGAAAGTGAAAAAAGATGGCGGCGATTTCGACCAGTTTACCGGTGCCACCATCACCCCGCGCGCTGTAGTCAAAGCGGTGAAATCAGCTTTGCAGTTTTTCAATGCGCACAGACAGGCTATGCTTGCCCGCTTGCAAAAAGCGCAGAAAACGCAACAACCGGCGGCCACGCCCGACACAGGAGGACATCACGGTGGATAAATCAGAAATCTTTGCCGATGGCTTCTGGCATAACAATACGATTTTCGCCCAGTTGCTCGGTATGTGCCCGCTTTTGGGCGTCACCACTTCAGCTGAAAACGGCTTCTGGATGGGTGCGGCTACACTACTGGTGCTGCTCGGGTCCAATCTGGTGGTGTCGATGGTGCGCGGCGTCATTCCGAAAAATGTGCGCATCCCTTCCTACATCACCATTATTGCAGCCTTTGTGACCGTAGTCGGCATGGCCATGAATGCATGGATGCATGAGATGTATCTGATTCTCGGCCTGTTTATTCCGCTGATTGTGGTCAACTGCGCCATCCTCGGACGCGCCGAAGCCTTCGCCAGCAAAAACAGCGTATCCGATGCGCTGATGGATGCGCTGGCGGTCGGGCTGGGTTTCACCTTTGCACTGGTGCTGCTCGGCAGCGTGCGCGAATTACTCGGGCAAGGTGCGCTGTTCGGGTTCTCTGTTTTCGGGGATTCCTATCCGGATGTACTGATGTTCATCTTGCCACCGGGCGCATTTATCGCGCTGGGCTTTATTTTGGCAGCTATTAACCTGATCAATCGCGGTGTCGCACGCCGGGCAGAAACGCGCACGCTATCAGCGAAATCTTCTGAAACTGAAACTGTCACCGTGGAGGCGACTTAATGGATATTTATTTCTGGGCTGTTGCCATCGGACTGGGACTGCCGCTGTGGTGGTTTGCCTATATCGCCACCAAACGCATGCGTATCGGCAAGAATCTGGAACGGGAGGAGCAGGCCAAGCGCAATCTTGATCGGTTCGCCAAGGAACAGGCCGCAAAAGAGCAAACTGCCAATGAACAGATTGCATCTGAACAGGTTGCATCCGATCAAACCGTCAAACAGGCTCAACGCTGATGCCCTCGCTGATTATTCACACCAATGTCGAAATAGCGGATAAAACTACATTTCTGAGCCGTTGCTCCTCAAAAACGGCAGCCATACTCGCCAAGCCGGAATCCTATGTAATGGTGGAAGTATGCGATAACAGGCCGATGCTGTTCGGCGGCAGCGATGCACCGCTGGCCTTTGTGGAACTCAAAAGCCTCGGCCTCGCCACGGATCAAACGGCTACGCTTTCTGCCCGTTTGTGCGAATTACTGAACGATGAGCTGGGCATTGACCCGGCCCGCATCTACATCGAATTTGTAGCGCCCGAACGCGCCATGTTCGGCTGGAATGGAGGCACCTTTTAATGGCCGTTCGCACGATCCTGATTCACCCGGATGACCGACTGCGTGAAATCGCTTCACCTGTCAGTTTTCCATTATCTGATACGGTAAAGCAAATCATCACCGACATGGCCGACACCATGTATGATGCGCCCGGCGTGGGGCTGGCTGCGCCGCAAGTCGGCGCATCCCTGCAAATCGCCGTCACCGACACCTTGTGGCGCAGCGATGAAGTGCGCCACGACCCGGACAATCCGGGCGGCAGTCGCGACCTGAAAGTATGGCTGAATCCTGAAGTTCTGTGGCAAAGCGATGAAACCGCGACTTGGGAAGAAGGCTGCTTATCGGTGCCGGAAACCTATGGCGATGTCACCCGCCCGGCGGCAGTGCGTCTGCGCTGGTTTGATATGGACGGGAAGCCACACGAACAGGATTTCACCGAGTTTGAAGCCGTAGCGCTGCAACACGAATTCGATCACCTGCTTGGCAAGTTATTCATTGATTATCTGTCGCCGCTGAAGCGCAATATGATCACCAAAAAAATGAAGAAGCTTTATAAATCCTGACTGGCCAAAAAGCCTCACACCCACCCTCTCTGGGTATTTATTTTAGGCATCGGGATATGTTTTGTGTTTAAAGTATAGATACGACCACCGGTTTGCATCACAGTTTTCTTGGTCGTATAAAGCTTGCGGGACAATAAGGAAATCTGCTGAATAATCGATTCATCCAAACGTGCTGAAAAAACCTTGTCCATAAAGAACTCCTTACGTAAACATTATGACGTGAGTGTATTTATGTTGTTTTTCATTGCAAGAAACCAGAAGCTGTTAGCGCTAATCCAGCACCTGGCGAATACGCTGACTCAAGATATCAAAATTCACCGGCTTGGTTAACACTTCACTGGCTTTTATCTGATCGCTTTTGCCAAGGACGTGCTCTTTATCATATCCCGTCATAAAAATAACCGGCATGTCAGAGCTTAATTC
>CAYUBK010000151.1:0-5197 GCA_964442955.1 uncultured Zetaproteobacteria bacterium
CAGCAAACACTCACCAGCCTGCCCGATGAAGATCGTGTCAGTCTCAGGCCATCGATCGTGATGGGATCGATTTATTATGCCTATTTGCAACAGCTCAGAGATGTTGAGTTCGATGTCTGGCAGCACCCGGTTCATATGTTGCCGTTAAAAAAAATATGGATCGCCTGGCGCGCCTGGCGCTATGAACAAAAGGCTGTCAAAAAAGACCTGCCGCTAAAACTCCGGTTTTAACCCAAGCTCAGGCATTAGCCGTGCTTCCCCTACTCTGCCGTGCTACCTAGACTCACCGCATGCCTGTAATTTTCAGATGGATTTTTTCCGGTTGTTTAAGCCGCTCATTGATGATGATGGCTACGCTGCTCGCCGTGTATGTTATTATCGAATCATTCGATAAAGCCCGTTACCTGGGCCACGGGCTGACCACAAATCTGATGCTCGAATATATGCTGCTGAAAATACCGTTTATGATATCGGAATTTATGCCCATTATCGTACTTATCGGTGCCAGTGTTTACCTTATTGAAATTTCGCGCCATCACGAAATGGTCGCTATCCGCGCAGCGGGGCTTGGTATCAACAAGATACTTTCCCCACTGCTTACTGTCGCCGTGCTGGCAGCAGGCCTGAGCTTCGCCATTGGCGAATGGGTGACGCCGGTTACCAACCAGCGGCTGGACACCATTGAACGGGTCAATATCCAGCACAAACAGCAAACCAAACAGGGAGTCCAGTGGCTAAAAGACGGGCATAGATTTTTTCGATTGACCCCGCTCAGTAATCATCAATTTGCTCTGACCATGATAGAAACCGGCGTGAAGGGTGACTGGGTTCGTCGCATTGACAGCCCCCGGGCCAGTTATCAATCAGGCGCATGGCATTTGCATGACGTAAATATCAGTACCCCCTCCAGTCATGAGGGTATGAAATTTGAACAACATGATGAACTGACTATCACCTCGGCAAGCGGCCCTGAAACAACCGGATTACCTCGCCCCAGACATATGGATTTCTTCCAATTGCGCCATTATATCCATAATCTCCAACATGCAGGCCTGAGCGCCGGAGGTTATGTCTATGCAATGCACCGGAAATTTTCCGCACCATTTGCCTGTCTGCTGATGGTTATTCTTGCTGCCGCGCTTTGCCTTGGCACGGGAGATCGCAACAGCCGCGCATCATGGGGGCTGGTGCTAACCATTTCGTTGGGACTGGCATTTTATATTGTTGGCAACGCTGGAAACCTGTTGGCCAGCAGCGATCATTTACCGGCGGCATTTGCCGCCTGGCTACCCAGCCTTGTATTCGGCGGATTAGCCCTGTTCCTGCTGCTTAAACATGAAGGTCACTGACCCTTCACATCCACCTTTAATAATCGTATCAGCTTCGGATGCAGATACGGATTGGCTGCCAGCACATCCCCTTTTTCCAGCTCAATACTGGCGCCGTTCAGAGCGGTTGCCAGCCCACCTGCTTCCTGAACCAGCAACAAACCCGCCGCAATATCCCACGGCTGCAAGCCTGCTTCCCAATATACATCCAACCGGCCAGCAGCGACATATGCCAGATCCAGCGCCGCCGAACCACCACGTCGATAACCATCCATGGCGCGCATACAGACATCCATACGGGCCTGAAATACATCCATTGATTCGCGCCGGTAGGCAGCGATGCCGGAAGCAAAAAGAGCATGGTCCAGACGCTTTTCATCAGTCACACGCAAACGCCTGCGATTCAGAAAAGCGCCGCCACCATTACGCGCCTCAAATGTTTCATCACGGATAGGATCGTGAATCACGGCCAGCATCGGCTTACCGTTTTTAAAAGCTGCAATAGATACGGCAAAATGTGGGTAGCCATGGATAAAGTTCGTAGTGCCATCGAGCGGATCGATATACCACTGTATTGATGCATCAGGATTGATGCGTTGCTCCGATTCCTCGGCGACAATGCCGTGGTCCGGATAATGGTGAGCAATTTCTCTGACAATCAACGACTCGGCACGCTGATCCACTTCGGTAACATAATCCCGGTCGGATTTCCGGGTGATCTTGAGATCATCCCGCTCATCATAAGCGCGGGCAATCATATCCCCTGCCCTTCTTGCAGCCCGGACGGCAACATACAACATATTCTACTCCTGAGAAAAACCCGGGCAATCCATCAACCGGGCAAAATAATGCGGGCAATTCTATCACATTGTGACAGGAAAAGTACGAATGACTCTCGGTCAATTGCATGTCTCAGAACATGCCTGTAGCTGGACGCCATGTTGTCGCATGGATAAGCTGTTGGCTGAGCATAAGGGGAGGGTGTCCTTCTGCTATGGAGGGGATATGCCACAGCAGTTTATTGTTGAACACTGGTTGCTTAAACACGCCCGCATGAGTGGCGAGTCGCTCACCGACACCCAGGTTGCCCAGGCTTATGCACGCCTGGGCTTTGCCAGTGCAGGTCTGTTATATCTAATGTTGCATGCGCCGAACTTCGCCGCCTATAAAACCCCCTTTCTGGTCGCCGGATCGCTCTATTATCTGATTAACCTGATATCCATTCCAATGATTCGTCGAACACCTTTATCGGCTTTTCGTTGTCTGTTTTTTCCGATTTTTGATATTGCTATTGTCAGTTTCAGTATGTTGATTGACGGCGGCCATAGTAGCGGATTGTTTTTTCTGCTGCTGCTGGTGATCATTGGTAACGGCTTGAGGTTCGGCAATACGTTTTTACTGTATACCCAAGCTATGTGTATCGTTGGCTTGTCAGCCATCATATTCTATACGCATTTTTATTTGCAGACAGAGGTTGATTACAGCTTACTGAGCTGGCAAATCCTATCACTGCTGGCGATTCCTTTCTACGTGTTCCTGATTGGAAAACGGGCGGAAGAGGCTGTCAAAGGACGCATAGAAGCAGAGCAAAATGCCTATAGCTTACTCAATAAGGGCCCGCTTCCTGTTTTTACCTTTGAGTTGGATGAGCAGGAAATCCCTCGCATTCTCTATGCCAATACCGCAATCAATGAGGTGTTTCAGAATCAACATACCAGTGTTGTTGGCGAATGTGCAGATATATTAATTCTGCCGGAAGACAGTCAGGAAATGATCACCTTCTGCCGTGATACGTTTAAGGGGCTCCCTGACGAACATTTATCCTCAACTCAAAATATCTACATCAGAGGCAGAGATCAGTCCGGCAACATCCTTAAATTAATGTGCACTGCCATTTGCATGCATTGGCATGATCGCTGGATGGGCGTTTGTTTTATGCTTGATATTTCAGCGCGAGAAACCATGCAGGAAGAATTTGAATCCATGCACAGACAAGGCTATATGACAACCATGGTCGCCGGTATCGTGCATGATTTTCGCAATGTGCTTACCAATATGATTGGTTATGCCGAGGTATTGCAGATGAGCATCGCTGACGAATCGGCCAAGCAGCCACTCAATGCCATCATCGCAGCCGGAGATCGGGGCTCGGAGCTGATCAAGCATTTGTTAAAGCTAAGCAAAAACGGTGAAACAGACGAGCTTCCCGGCTCAACCGAAGGCAGTCGGATTATGCAACCGCTGGAAAATCTGATGGGATTGGCACGTCTGCAAATGCCAGCACATATCAAACTTGTGTGTCAAATTGATGAGTCATTGCCTGACGTCGCCATCAGCATGGTTGAAATCGAACAGATTCTGATGAATCTGGTGAATAACGCCATGCAGGCCATGAATAATAAGGGCCAAATCCATGTCCGCATTAACAGTGATGATAAACATCCCCTGTCTCAACAGGGGCATCCCTGCATGTGCATAAAAGTTGCGGACAATGGTATTGGAATCAATGCCGAAGATATGGGCAAGATATTTAAACCATTCTGGACATCCAGAATCGGGGAGGGAGGAACAGGACTTGGTCTGACCATGGTACAGCGCATTATCAAACGCAACCATGGCAAGATAGAGGTTGACTCCACACCCGGTAAAGAAACGCGCTTTACCATTCATCTGCCGCCGTACATCGAGTCCGGTTCACAAACGATTCGGCAGAAAACCGGAACCAACCAACATCCAACGTGGAAAAAACCACAACTGGCTAGCAGCCCTGGCGGTTGCCATGTGCTGCTGGTCGATGATATTCCCGATATTCTCAAAATCCATCAGGCCATGCTGGCCAGATTGCATCACACATCCGTGATGGCGGAAAACGGCAAGCAGGCGTTGAAGTTGTTTCTGAGCGAGGAAGAACATTTTGATATGATCATTACAGATTTTCGCATGCCAGTCATGGATGGGCTGGAACTGGTTGAGCAGGTACGCAACACAGGCTCCACAATTCCAATTCTGATGATTACCGCATTTGGTGAAGACAGGCAGTTGCAACGCGCTATTAATTATGATGTCAATTTGTTGAACAAACCTGTCAATATGAAAAAATTCCAACGGGCAATCGCTAATACCATAGGGCGCGATGAAAAACCGGCGTAAACGGTTGTTTAAGTTTCGATCAGGTCAGTGGCACTAAAACCGTCATATATGGCATTCGTAAAATACAAACCATGCGCTGGTGCCGTGGCTGCTCCCATACTTCTGTCGCCACTTTTCAATAATGCTGAAAATGCTTCAGGGCTACGTTTTCCTGTCCCGACTTCAACCAGATTGCCCACCAGATTGCGAACCATATGATACAAAAATGCATCGGCAGAGACTGAAATATTGATACAGCGCCCCCGCTGTTCAATGGTCAGCGTTTTAATGGTTCGCGTTGCACTGGAAGCCTGACATCCGGCAGCCCTGAAAGCGCTGAAATCAAAACGACCTGTGCAACAGGCTGCTGCTGCTCGCATACTCTCCACATCCAGCTTTCTGGGCATCCACCAATGCCGCCATTGTTGCAACGCCGATGCCGTACTCCGATTCCATATCTGATAACGATAAATGCGTTCCCGGCAATCAAAACGGGCATGAAAATCCGCTGCGACCGTGCGTACGCCAATCACCCGGATCGCATCCGGCAATAAACTATTACAACCATGGAGATAGGCTTTGTATGAACGCTGCCAACGAGCGGAGCTTACATCGGTATGCGCCAGCATGGCTTCGGCATGCACGCCGGCATCGGTGCGCCCTGCGGCAAAGGCTGAAACCGGTTCTCCTTCAATTTTCGTTAAAGCCGATTGCAAACAGGCTTGTACCGATATGGCATT
>CAYUBK010000152.1:0-5196 GCA_964442955.1 uncultured Zetaproteobacteria bacterium
CCAAGCCCGCCTGACCTATACGCAGGTGGCGAAATACCTGGAAGAGGGCGATGCGTCAGCCATCGAAAGTTCTGCGGCTCGCGCCATGATTGATGATGCTGCGCGTTTGTTTCGCAAGTTGGAAATCAAACGTGCGCAGCGTGGTGCGCTTGATCTGGATATGCCGGAAACACGTGCCCGGCTGGAGAATGATGAGATAATCGATATTTGCGAATCGCCGCGCAATATCGCCCATCGGTTGATTGAAGAGATGATGCTGGCTGCCAATACTGCCGTGGCCGAATATATGCAGCAGCGTGAATGTGCACTGCTGTACCGGGTGCATGCGCCGCCGGAACGCGAGGCAATTGAAACGCTGAATGAATTTCTCGCGCCCTTCGGTATGTTCGTTAAACTGCCTAAAGCCAAAGCCAAAGATAAAGATGCACATGTCAAACCGGTGCATGTTCAACAGGTGCTGGAGTTGTCCGAGGGTAAGCCGTTTGCGCATGTGTTGCACCGCCTGGTGCTGCGTTCGATGCAGCGGGCACAATATACGCCGCATAATGCCGGGCATTTCGGGTTGGCGTATGAAACCTATGCCCACTTCACCAGCCCGATTCGTCGTTATGCCGATCTGATTGTGCATCGCCGCCTAAAAGCGCTGATTCAGGGTAAAGATCCGAACAAGGTGCAGCCTGAGGCCACGCTGGCCGAAATCGGCACGCAGACATCCACGCAAGAGCGCAAACAGCAGCGCGCCGAATGGGATACGCAGGCCATGCTGGCGGCGTTATTCCACAGCAAGGATGTCGGCAAGGTTATGCCAGCGCGTATTTCCGGCCTGACCAAACGGCGAATTTTCTTTGAATTGGAGCCAACCATGGCTGAAGGCTCACTCGATGTGGATGCACTATCCGGCGCATTCGTACTCGATGACAAGGGCCATTCATTGGCCGCCCGCAAAGGCGGTCGCGCTTATCACCTGGGCGATCGGTTGGATATCGTGATTGACTCCACTGACCCGGTTCGCGGCCAGATCAACGTCCGCCTGGCAGAAGAGCAAAAAGCATAGAACCTTTTACCACAGAGTACACAGAGTTTCACAGAGGAAAGTCAAAGGCATAAATAAGAGGGGCTGAGTGAAAACAGGTGTGCGCGTTGATCAATGCAACCTGTCTGGTTTTATTTCTTTGTTCTGCTTTTCCTCTGTGTCCTCTAATGGTGAAAGGTTTTGACTGTGCTTTTTTTATGTAGCAGTAGCCAAAATATGCCTTGCCGCTTTGCAGTCTTTGGCGATCTGGGCGGCGAGGTCATCGTGCCCGGTAAAGGTGCGGTCTTCACGGATGCGTTTTACAAACGAGACATTCAGCCATTGGTCATACACATCGGGCGTATCATCCAGCAAATGCGTTTCCAGCAGCAGCGTACGCCCGTTGAATGTGGGACGATAGCCGAGATAGGCGGCGCCGTTCCATTGTTTGTCAGCACTTTCGGCCCGCACGGCATAGATACCAACCGGCGGATGGGCCAGATCGGCGACATCGATATTGGCAGTCGGGAAATTCATTCGGCGGCCACGTTTGTCGCCATGTAATACTGTGCCGGCAATCGAATAGTCTCGCCCGAGCAGTTTATTCGCCAGTTCAAAATCGCTCGCTTCAACCGCCGATCGGATGCGGGAAGAAGAGACAACGGCGCCGAGCATTTCAAATGCGGCAGCTTCTGTGACATTAAAATCCATGCTGTCGCCAAGCCTGCGCAAATCATCGACATGGCCCTGGCGATCATGGCCGAAGGCGAAATCATAGCCGACATGCATGTGTTTGAAGCGGAAGGTATCGAAGAGCTGACGCGAGAATTTGTCGGCTGACCAGCCGGCCAGTTCCATATTAAACTCCAGCAGCAGTACGGCATCCACGCCGGCAGCTTCGAGATACTGCATTTTTTCATGTGCATGGCAGAGCCGGCGCGGCGCTTCCTCGGGGAATAACACGGCGCGCGGGTGTGGCTCGAACGTAACCACTATCGTTGGCCCGCCGACAGCTTGGGCGTGACCATGTGTCTCCGCCAGTACCTGCTCATGGCCCATGTGCACGCCATCAAAATTGCCGACGGTAATTGCACCGCCTTTGAGTTCCGGAATATCGGCAGCTTCCTGCCATGAATGAAGAATATGCATTCGCCAACGCTAGCCTGTATATCTCAGGCATTCACGCAGCAATCAGCATAACGCGCATGGAGAAAATCATGCAGGCGAGTTGTTTATTTCATATTAACGCGCTCGTTTTCTCCGGCCAGTGGCATTCTGCCGCCACCGGGCAGTTCAGACATTTGGGTTTGCGGGCGGTGCAGATATAGCGTCCGTGCAGAATCAGCCAATGGTGGGCGTGCTGCATAAATTCATCCGGAATGACTTTGAGCAATCCTTTTTCGACATCCAACGGTGTTTTCCCCGGTGCAATACCGGTGCGGTTACCAAGTCGGAAAATATGCGTATCTACCGCCATGGTCGGTTCGCCGAACAGCACATTCAGAACCACATTGGATGTCTTGCGCCCGACGCCGGGCAATGCTTCCAACTCTTTTCGTGTTGAAGGGATAGCGCCGCCATGCTTTGCGACCAGCATCTCGCAGGTTCCGATCAGGTGTTTGGCCTTGCTGTTATACAGCCCCAAAGAAGAGATATACTGTTTCAGCCTGGCTTCACCAAGATCGAGAATCATCTGCGGCGTATTGGCGACAGGGTACAGTTTGGCTGTGGCTTTGTTGACGCCGATATCGGTGGATTGGGCCGAGAGCATCACAGCAGCCAGCAGTTCAAATTCATTCGAGTAATTTAGCTCTGTGACAGGTTCCGGATCGGCCGCTTGTAACTGTTCAAAAAAACGCCGGATTTCGGCGGCAGTCATGGTTGCAGGCAAGGCT
Organism: uncultured Zetaproteobacteria bacterium; assembly: GCA_964442955.1. GTDB lineage: Bacteria > Pseudomonadota > Zetaproteobacteria > Mariprofundales > Mariprofundaceae > Mariprofundus. The sequence goes on from CAYUBK010000152.1 coordinate 2,908, forward strand.
TATTCGTTCACTTCTTTCATGGTCAGGGTGACCTGGCGATCAATAATTTCACCGGCCGGGTTGAGCACCTGCTCGACAAGAAATACGGTGTCTGCATCAATCTTTTCAATTTTTCCATTGTGTTTGCCCATACGGCTACCCCGGCGGACAATATAGCCTTTGTTGATCATATCTTCGATCATGGCCACGCGCTCACCCCCCATGCTGAATATGGCAACCAGTTTCAGTGCATCAAGGTCATATTCTTCGAGTTTTTCTCGCTTGCGATTATTCAGGCGCAACTGATTTGTTTGTAATGTGGTGGTGCTACCTTGCGGCGTGGCGCGAGCCAGATAGGAGGCGAACGGGTCGCGCAGACTGGCAAAATCAATTTTGGGTGCTTTGACCATATGTTGCATTGCATCAGGAAGCCCTGAATTATCATCGACAGGCGTTGGCGCAGCGATCACGGGGGCTATGCCCGATAAAAGTCCGGCAATCAGCCATATTACATATTTCATGCTTACCTCCCTGCCAGCGGCAGTGCATTACACCATGCAATTACAGCAGATTGCCTGCCAGATGCAAAGACTGTATCTTAACATAAGTAAAACCAGCAAGTTACAGGCCATGTATTTTCACGACTGTGATGAGATTCCGGGTCAGTGTATCTGCGTTTTATCCGTCGTTTTTCTCGGGGCTGTTATGCTGTGGGGGTTACTATGGATTGGGTTTCAGCTTGCCTGAGAAGTTTGAGAGCATCGGCTTTTCGGCCGGCATCGGCAATCGGTCGCTGCGCCCTGGCCGGCGCCTGAATAGCCCGGCGTAAATGCATGGCTGCCGCGCGGTATTGTTTTTTTCGTAGCAGATAGTCACCCATGAAGTAATTGGCATCCAGCCCCTCGGGATTGCGTTCGATGCCTCCAAGCAAATACTTTTCTGCTTTGGTATCGTCGCCAAAGGAGATGGGCCAGCCGGGCACCTTGTAATAAAGTTGCCCCAAAGCAGTGTGAATGAGGCCATCTGATGCGGATGATTTTGGATTTATTTTTTCTGCCCGGTGCAACATGCGGTAGGATTTTCTCACCATGCCAAGCGCCTTGATGCCCCGCACTTCGCCCGCATAGTTATATAGCACGATTGCCGACCACACCATTGCATCAGCCTGGTCTGGGTGCATTTGTTGAAAGGATTCAGTTTTACGAAGCAGGGATGCAAATGCATCCCGGCGCTCAGATTTGGGCATGCGGTATTTAATTTCGGCCCATGTATGCTGAATCGCCAGCAATTCGGCACCATAATCGCCCATGGCCCATGCTGATGGCACCATCAACAGTGCGGCATACAAGCCGATCAGGGTTAAAAGAAAACGTTTCATACACACAATAGTCGAAACATTTGCATATCGCTGACAATAACCGCCGCAATAATGTCAGCGCCAGCAGGAATGATGCGGCCTGCAGGGGATAGACTAAGGTTGCAATTTTCTTGCTCGATTCTGAGTCATCCGAACTGGGCGGTTAGCTGTCGTATGCACATTGAAATCCGGATTATGATCATTCATCGCCTTCTCCTTCAGATGAGATGACTTCCAACACCAGTTTGCCGGCCATCGACCCGGCTTCGATTCTTCGATGCGCTTCGGCTGCCTGTTCCAGTGTAAAAGTATCGGATACAAAAATGGATAACTTCTGTTCATCAAAGAACTGGGCGCACTGTTCCAGAATATCGCCATGATGTTCGGCGGCTTCATGCAGCCCCATCACCATTGGCGTAAGCATCAATTCCTGACTCACCCGGATATTGCGCAGGCGAATGGTTTTCCAGCCGGCGTTTGCCGGTACCTGTAAAATCGTGACGATATCACCGTACACTTTTGTGGCCCCCACCAACTGGTTGAATGCTTCACCGCCTACGGTATCGAAGGCAACATCCACGCCGATATGATCCGTCCACGCCAATAATGCTTCAGCGACATCCTGTTGCTTGTAGTTGATGGTCAGATCGGCTCCCAGTGTTTTGGCTACCCTGGCCTTTTCATCGGAACTCACCGAAGTGGCTACTTCGCAACCGGCCAATTTGGCCAGCTGAATGGCGACATGACCGACGCCTCCAGCGCCGGCATGAATAAACACCTTCTGACCAGACTGGATGCGGGCTCGATCAAACAGCGCTTCCCAAGCCGTAATCAGCACCAGTGGCGCCGCTGCCGCATCGATAAAATCAATACAATCCGGTTTCATGGCCACAAATGATTCGGGCACTGCAACATATTCGGCGTAGTTGCCCGCCTGTTGTCCAAGGCCACCG
>CAYUBK010000153.1:0-5128 GCA_964442955.1 uncultured Zetaproteobacteria bacterium
CCCTGCAAGGCATCATGGATGGCATCAAAGAATTTCTGCGTATTTTTATGCTTTTTCATTTCCAGCAACAGGTTGCTGATGGCCAGACAGGCCAGTTTGTCGGATGTTTCTCCACGATGAAACATAATCCGTAGCAGACCGGGATCCTCAATATGGGTGGCCACCTGCGAAAAATAATCGAGCAGGGCAATATGCAATTTCTGGTTATCCAGCGCCTGCCCGAATGGCACAATGCGCCCTTCGCGAATCGCCTCAAGCGCCAGATCACTGGCTCGCGTCCATTTCAACCGTTGTTTCAGATTGGGCACATATAGCCAGGAACCACACTGACCGGCAAAAATGCCCATATGATCGTCCGAGCCACCCGTCAACACTTTGGCCTTGTCGGGATCAACGCCAAAATCAGCCGGATTCAAATCATGCTTATCGGCATAGGAACGGATTTTTTCCGGCGTCAGACTTTTTACCCATTTCAACGTCAGCACACTTTGCCAGCGATCTCGCTGACCGTTCATCACTTCAAATCGTTCAAACAGTACGGCCAGTTTCTCGAATAATTCCAGATTGATATGTTCATTGCGGGTATAAAAATACATCGGATGCGGCAGAATCACAGGAATATCATGAGCGGCTGCATAACGCAGAAACTGATAAATATCGCAGCGTTCTCTATTGAGAATCACTTCCTGCTCAGGCGAAAACCCGTAAGTGAGCACATGCACAAACAAATCATATTCCGGGAAATGGCAAGTGAACTCCGCCGCCGCCAACACATTCACTCCCTGCTCCATTAAATCCCAGCATGAACGGGCATTATTGTGATTGGTAACGGTGATAACATCGCACTGCTGTTCTTGCAGACGGCGCACCAAATGGCTGGTTTTCAACCATGTTTCCGGCAGCGCCAGAATACGACCCCATAATTCATCCGGCACATCACTGTTAAAATCATGGCAATGCAGGTCGATTTTCAGGCAATCGTTCAAATCCACACAGTCCAGCGCTTGTTCCAGATATTGATCCAGTTCCTGCTGCAGCGTTTGACGAAATTCGCTGATGCCCCGGCTCTGAAACAGATCAATCATGTCGATGACTCCCGAATTTTGCCCTCCGGCACTGCATCGGACAACGGGTCGCGCAAGCGTTTACCGAGCCATGGCAAGCGCGCCGCCAGCATTTCTTTGAGCATCTGCTTCTTGATGGCCTGATTGGTCAGTGCCGGGCTTTGCCACCACCAGCCATCCTGTTCCATGTGTCTCCCCGCTTGCACAAAGCGCTGCGCCACCTGCTCAAAGTCCGCATCCGAGAAATTATGACTCATAATCACCCGCCCGCTGCCAATCCAGCTCAGCGTTAAACCGGCAGCACGCAAATAATATTGATACATCCAGTTATAACGCGATGGACGGGTATAAAGGATCGTCCACACCGATAGCAGATTAACGATGCGCAGCGGCAGTCCTGCCTGGTCAAACAGGCCATTGAGTTTCTCCACCCGCGCATCCCACAATGCATCCTGCTGTGCATACATGGTTTGATATTTCGGCTGCGCGATGCGATTTAGAAACTCGTTCATCGTCGCCATCACATAGGGGTGGGAATTAAACGTGCCGCGTGCAAACGAGACGTTCGCCGGCTGATCATCCTTGAATCGTTTCATCAGTGCATGGCGGCCACACAATACGCCGACCGGCAGACCGCCGCCGAGCGTTTTGCCATAAGTAACCAGATCAGCCTGAATACCGTAATATTCCTGCGCGCCACGATAAGCGAGCCGGAATCCGGCAAAAACTTCATCAAAAATCAGTACAATCGAACGCCTCGTACAAACATTGCGCACTTGCTTCAACCACGCCGTATAGGCCTCCCGATCAAAGGCAGCGCTGCGCTCACTGTTCATTAAGGACGTATCGCTGGAAGCATTGGCATTGGGATGTAGCGCCTGCAAGGGATTGATCAGCACACAGGCGATATCGTGGCGTGTTTCCAGCACTTTGAGCGTATTCTCGCTCATATCGCTGAGGGTATAGACATCATTCGTTTTGCGCTGATTGCCAATACCCGGTTGCACGCCGTCCCACCAGCCGTGATAAGCACCGCAAAAACGTACCAGATGGGTTTTGCCGGTGTGATAACGCGCCATGCGCACCGCCTGCATCACCGCCTCGGTGCCGGACATGTGAAACGATATTTCATCCAGCCCCGAGATCGATTTGAGCTTTTCCACATTATCTCGAATCAACGGGTGATACGGCCCCAGCACCGGCCCAAGCTGTTTCACCTTGTCCCAGGCTTGTTTCATGCAGTTTTTATAGAAATCATAACCGAACAGATTAACGCCATACGAACCGCTCAGATCGTAACTCCAGTTGCCATCCAGATCTCGAATACGCACGCCATCGGTTTGTTCGGCCACCAGACCCAGCTTCAAATGCTGTTGCACATATGTTCGGTACGGAAAGGGAACGCGGTAGGCATTGGTGAAGTGGACATCAGAAATGGATGATTGCAGCGATTCGGAAAAAGCAATGCTTTCGGGCGCGGTGTTCCTGAACTGTGCAGCCAGTTGATGAAAGGTCTGCTGCCGCTGCCGACTTATTTCTTCAGGTGCGCCGTCGCTATTGAAAAAACGGGATTCGTCATAATCAAACGATGGAATCCAGCCGGCCATGCGGCGTGACCATTTGGAATGCCCGGCCATCGAACGATGTTTGGCGCGCGATAATCTGAGCCGAATCCATATTTTGTGCGTCAACAACCCAATCAGTAATGAAACTGTGATACCAAAAACGACAGGAGCATGCATATCATACCATCACTTATTAAGACATATTGCGATCCACATGAACGCGCATGGAGTTTTCCAGCCGTGATAAGAAATCTGATCACGGGGTGGAAAATCATGCAAGCGCGTTGTTTGTTTCATATTAGTATCCAAATGTGACACGGACTTTTCACGTTGATGTCAGCACTGTGACAGGCGGTGTATGTATTTGAATTTAACCACATGACACGGCATGATGAGCACATGGAAATCGTTAACCTTGTTGCTGAAGCTGAACTGCAAGAGCCCGGTGCTCTGGTCGGGGCGATTGATGTCGGCTCCAATGCCATGCGGCTCGGTATTGCGGCGCAGGATGATGAAGGCGCGCCCCGATTGATTCAGCGCTATCGCGAGCCGGTGCGATTGGGTCATGATGCATTCACCACCGGCGTTTTGAGTCCGCAAACGATGGATGAAGCGGTGGAAGCCTTCCGGCAGTTCCGCCGCATTCTTGATCAGCATCATGTTGAAAATTACCGGGCCACGGCCACAAGCGCCATGCGTGATGCTGCCAACGGGCGTGAACTGATTGCCCGCATTGGAGAAGAAACCGGCATTGAATTGAATCTGATCAGCGGTGAGGAAGAGGCGCGGCTGGTGCATTATTCGATTTGCCGCCGGGTGGATTTATCCAACCAGTTTACCTTATTGATTGATATGGGCGGCGGCAGCGTGGAAGTAACCCTGTGCGATGATGGCGAGGTCGTATCGGCGCAGAGTTTCAAAATCGGTACGGTGCGGTTGCTGGAAATGCTCGGGCAGGGCGGTGATTTCAATACGCTGTTATCGGAATATCTGGATGGTACGCGCAAGAAATTACGCGAACAGATCGGTAGACGCAAAACGGATCAGTGCGTCGCTACCGGCGGCAACGCTTCTGCCATTGGCGAACTGGCTTGTCAGTTGCTGGGTACAGAATCAGCTGATCGTATTACATTGCAGCAGTTGGAGCGACTGATCGATAAACTGGCCGGACTTAGCTTTGAAGAACGCATCCGTGATCTGGGCTTAAGGCCTGACCGGGCCGATGTGATTCTGCCGGCAGCGATGGTCTTTCATGAAATTATGGCGCTGGCCGGTGCAAAAACCATGGTCATGCCCGAGGCCAGTCTGCTTGACGGGGTCATGCTCGATATGGTTGATAGCGAGCAACGCACGTTTAAATCACAGCGGCGTAATTTACTGGCCTGGGCGCGTTCACTGAAAAAGAAATATCATGTCGATCGCAAATACGGCAAACATGTCGCACATCTGGCACTGGCGCTGTTCGATCAGATGCAGGATTTACACCAACTCAGCCATCGCAATCGATTGTTGCTGGAACTGGCGGCACATGTGCATGAGATTGGCATGTATGTGCGCGTTGGCGGCCATCATCGACATGCCGCTTATCTGATTTCAGTAGCGCCGTTGCTCGGTTTGAGCAGCGAAGAAAAAGCCCTGCTGGCACAAGTGGTGCGCTATCAGCGCAAAGGCGCACCCAGCGATGCGCACGAAGCATTTTCCGTTTTGGAGCCGCAGGATAAACAGGCTGTCTGGCAGCTTAGTGCGTTGTTGCGGCTGGCCATCGCGCTGAATAAGGAGCGTCGCAATCGCGTGGATGATGTCGAAGTCGAAATGGATGCAAGCAATATCACCCTGCACCTGGAAGGCCACGGCGATTTATTACTGGAACGCTGGGCAGCGCTGAAAACCGCTGCTTATATCGAACAGACATTCGACCTGAACTTGCACATCGATCTGAATCTGACTGATTCCTGACCTGTACAGCTTACTATAAATAAACTACGCGCCTGTTTCAGTGGTATGCCATGGTAGCGCCTGCCTTAATTTCTAACTGATGGCCGATGTTGTCACGAGAAAAATAGCAGTCGGCAGCGGCTCGCTGATTATATTTTTACAATTCCAGGAAACAATCGTCGATTTGTAATTTTTTTTAAGGGACGGGGCTGATAGCCATACTTGAGCAGATTCCCGGAGATGCGGCTTCAGCCGCGCACATGAACAAATATGGGCGGCTACCACCCCGGAGTGGTTTCTCTGCTGTAAACACATCACATTGAGCAGTATCTCAGGAGCCATTGCAAAAGCCGGGTTGGATAAGATTTAATCCCGATCTTAGTGGACTATTAGCACAAAAATAACTGGATTTTCGGGGGGGGGGGGGGGAAAAGGGCTGTTTTTTTTTTGGGGTGATTTTTGGGCGAATATTTAAAGGATAAGAGGTTTATTAAAAAAAAGAGGGAAAAAAATTTGTAAAACGTGGTTTGGGTGTGAGGAAGGGAATCAGGTGAGGTGTAGGCC
>CAYUBK010000154.1:0-5023 GCA_964442955.1 uncultured Zetaproteobacteria bacterium
CTTTGCCACGCAACAGTATCCCGGAGTTGCCCATGTCATCTTTTTTGACACATTCACTGGCTACCGCAGCAATAGCCCAAAAACTGGCCAAAGATCATTTGCAACTAAGGGATGCTTCCGATCATTTTGTTGCCGGCCTGTTACATGATTTTGGCAAGGTGGTGTTTTTGCAGTTCGAGCCAGTGACGTATGCCAAAATACTGAAGGAAGCTTGCCAGAACGGACGACCGCTGGCTGACGTGGAGGTGAAATATACCGGCATCTCATCTGCCGAGTTGGGAGGTATGCTGGCAGAGAGCTGGCAGTTGCCTCAGGAACTGGTGGATTGTATCCGTATGCATACAGACTGTAATGAGCAGTCATCGGATTTGGTTCTCAGTGTTGCTGCCGCTAATACGATGGCCAAAGCCATGGGGCTGGGCGATAGCGGCAATCCCGTTGTTGGTGAGTTCGATAGTTTTATGAGTCGGCGGCTGGGCTGCGACTTGGAAACTATGATTGAACAGATGCACGATCTGCCGACTGAAATTCAACTGATTCAGGGCGTGGTGCAGGGATAGCGATGAAGCTTCGTTTCCGGGGCGTCCGGGGTTCGATTCCATCGCCGGGGCCGCATACGGTTCGCTACGGTGGCAACACCACCTGTCTGGAGGTTTGGACAGATGACGGTCAGTTGATTATTCTGGATGCAGGCAGCGGTATTTTTCCACTGGCGCAAAGCCTGATGGCGCAACTGCCATTGCATGCCCATATTTTTAATACCCATTCACATTGGGATCATATTCACGGGTTGCCATTTTTTATCCCCTTATTTGTGCCCGGGAACAAGGTCAGCATTTATGGTGCCTATGATCCCATTACCCGTAACAGTATTGAAGAGATCCTCTCTGTTCAGTTGCAATATCGATTTTTTCCTATTCGTGAATGTGAGTTAAATGCAGAAATTGCTTATCACTCACTCAGGGACAGGGAGTCGGTCCATATCGGCGAAGTTACGATTACGCCGTTGTTGCTGAATCACCCTGTGGTCAATTTTGGCTACCGGATTGATTGCCGTGGTAAATCAATATTTTTCACCGGTGATCATGAACCATCCTATAATATTTATGAGCCGGAAGATGATGAATATGCCATGTATGAATCGCTGATCGAGCAGAAACAGAGCCAAATGATCGAAGCCATACGTGGCGTGGATGTGCTGGTAGCTGACTCTTCTTATACGGAAGATGAATATCCGGCCAAAAAAGGCTGGGGCCATGGCACTTTTCATAGCTGTATTGAGATGGCCGAAGCAGCCGGAGCAGGGCAGTTGTTTCTCACCCATCACGAACCAACGCGTAGCGACGATGAACTGGAGTCCGTATTTCAGGCAGTGATGAATACGCGCAAATTTGATGTGCCCGAGATTGATTTGGCTCGTGAGGGCCTCATGATTGAATGGTGATAGCCCTGTGATAGTGGCTGCTCGCATTGAGGCACCCTGTTAAGGTTGGGTCATGCAGGATGATTTTGAGAATATAGAAGAGCGAATTGATTTTCTACTGGCGACATTGCTGGATGAAAATGAATTGATGACGTTGCGCTGCAGGGCGGCCTGTTATTTGGGCCGGTTTGATCATAAACATTCACTAAAATCGTTGATTAAATTTGCAACCCAACCGGGTGGAGATGAACATCTGCTGTTCGCGTGTGGAAATTCAATTGTAAGCGTATGGGATCGAAACAGGAATTTTGATATTCATGCGGTTATAGCCATGGTGGCGCAGCCGGCCAGTAATGGAATCAATAACTGGTTGCATAGAAAGTAGGAGGCATCTGGAGACATGCTCTCATGTGTTGAATGTAGCTTGAAGTGCTCTGAATGAACCGGCTGAATGGGCCCGGTTTATAGCTTGGGAGCCTTCTTCAATGGCTTCGCTGGCACGGTCGAATTCCAGCCAGCCCAGGTGTGCCAGATGCGGACTGATCAGAATGTCCGGCGGGTCGCCGGCCAGCCGGCTTTTGGTGATTCGGTCCTGCATGATATCAATCGATGCATTCATGGTTTCGAACATGCCCGGGCTATGATCCGCTTCTTCGTCAGCGGGTAAAATCATTTCAATGCGTTCCCTGATTGGCCCCAGTGTATTGGCGATTTTATCAATCAGTTCGTTTTGTGGCAGATTCAATGCTAATCTGGTTTTTCGATCGGCAGTCCGTGCCTTGCTGCCGGGCAGTTCGTTGTTCAGATTGATCGCAATCACGAAATCAGCCCCCATGGCGCGGCACATGGATACCGGCACGGGATTGACCAGGCCTCCATCCACCAGCCAGCGCCCCTGATGTTGCATGGCCGGGAACAGGCCCGGGATGGCAATCGATGCCCGCACAGCACGAAGCAGGGAGCCGTCCCGAAACCAGATTTCCCGGCCAGCTTCCACATCCGTGGCTACGGCGCCAAATGCCATTGGCAGGCTCTCGATGTCGACATCATCAACAAAACGACAGAATGCTTGCGCCAGCTTATCCCCTTGAATCAGGCCGCCACTGGTGAATGACAGGTCAATCAGTTTAATGATATCACGCAGACTCAGATCCTGTAACCATGCATCCAGCTTATCCAGCCGACCACAAGCCAGAGATGCACCCACCAGCGCACCGATTGAGCTGCCACACACGATATCCGGCTTGATGCCGAGCCGGGCTAGTGCATGGATGACTCCGATATGTGCCCAGCCGCGCGCTGAACCACTGCCCAGTGCGAGTCCGATTTTCATTTCCCGAACGCTCATCTACGCCAGACTCCATAACTAAAAGGTCGGGCAGGCTCGTTCATCAGCCGGTTTGGCATCAGAAAAGGATGCCATGACGGGTATTGCTGCTGTTGTTCCGCGTCCAGAGCGCGCAGGCGGCGAACACGTTCTGCTGTGGATGGGTGCGTGCGCGCCCATGATGTATCCGCGTGGCTGCGGGTAGGTAACAGCAGTGACCACCAGTTTGCGCCGAAGCGGTCGATTTTAATCAGTGCTGTGGCCAGTGTGGCCGGACTGCCGGTAAGCCGGGCAGCATCCAGATCGGCATCGAATTCGCGTGTACGCGATAACGCCAGTTGCAGCAACGTGGTTGCCAGCGGGGCCGTCAGTAGTAGTAATATAGTCAACCAGGGCAATGACATATCTGACAGTAGCCAGAGTGGCAGGACAATCACCAGCATCATCCAGCCGGCGGTGGACAGACTGGAGGTCAGACGATTGAGCAGTTCGGCAATCATCATGATCTGCAAATCGCCGTTGCGGATATGGCTGATTTCATGCGCCAGTACAGCCGTCAGTTCGTCATGATTGAGCTGGCGAAGCAATGCATCGGTTACTGCAACCAGGGGTTGATCGTGTTCCAGCATGGCGAATGCATTCGGTGTATCGGAGGGAATATAAAATAGTACCGGCGTTTGCTGCAGGCCTGCCTTGTCAGACAGACGCCCTACGATGCGGTACAGATCAGGTGCAGCATCAAATGAAAGCTGGCGAGCATGATGCAGCCGCAACGTCAGCCAGGCAGATGCGCGTGGTGTGAACAGCAGTAGCAAGATGATGCTGAACAGCATCAACAGCAAACCATCACTGCCGAACAAGCTGGTACACAGCGTTAGCAGTAATAACAACATGCCGCCGAGGAGCAGGGCAGTATCCAGGCTGTTACGCTGTTTGTGCGATTGATGCAGGGGTGACATGTTTGCCTCCTGATGATCATAGCGGGGCTGCTGATCCAGCCCCGCACGGTTTGATCAGCACGTGATCCGTAAATGGAATCAGTGAATGCTGATCGCCTTGGGTTTGGCGCTTTCGCGTTTGGGCAGGCGAATCTCCAGTACGCCGTTTTTCATGCTGGCTGCTGTCTTGTCGATTTCGACATTGGTAGGCAGGCTGAAGCTGCGTGAGAAGCTGCCATATGCACGTTCGACGCGGTGGACATTTTCTTCCTTCACCTCTTTCTCATAACGACGTTCGCCGGTCAGCGTTAACACGCCATCTTTTACTTCCAGGTGAACGTCTTTTTTATCAATGCCGGGCAATTCTGCCTGTACCAGCAGAGCATCGTCGGTCTCACGTATATCCACCCGTGGTGCCCACTGTCCTGCCTCGCCAGCCGTGCCTGACGGACTATCGTCCAGCAGGTGGCTGAGTTGACGATTCATGTTTTCGAGCTCCTGCCATGGCGTCCATTTTACTAAGGTCATCACACACCTCCTTGAAGATTTAATGGTAATCGGGGACGCATCTCCGATGCTTATTATATAGGCATAAAATCATCCAACTTCAAGGGTGAAATGACAACGAAACAACAAATCTTCCGTTCAGCTTGAGCTGTGAAACTGCCAAGCACATGAAACAGTCAGGGGGCTAAAATTGGAAGAAATCAGCTTTTTAGAACTTCACCGCATTACAGGTGCGTATTATAAATCAATCTTGCTACTCATGATGGATGAACGTAGCGATTTATAATAGTTGCAAATTGACCGGAGATTCTGACAGGCCTAAATTGGCCCAGACTGTGTGAAAACGCAGGCCGGATTTCAAGGCGCATAAGACGATATGCATTCAGGTCAATATTGCGCTGGTTTCCGGGTTATCCGTTTCAAGCACACGACGAAGGAATCTGTGAGTTTCCATGCCCTATAAAGCCGAATTTTACCAGATATAGGGGTAAAAAAGGCGCTCAGGCCCGGATCGCCTGAACCCTTTCTCGGACACCTATAATTTGGATGGCCCGTTTCAGATTGTAAGCAAGCACATGCATACTCATTTCCGTGCTGACTCGATCAATGGTTCTGGTCAGGAAGTGTGTCGCCCCCATCCATGATTTGATGGTTCCAAAGGGGTGCTCAACCGTTTGCCTGCGTATGCGCATGGCGTCGTCTTTCAGTTTAAGTCTGAGCTTCATGGCTTCCAGAACTGACTCATGCTCCCATCGTTTTATGCGTCGGGGTTCGGGTGATGTGGTACATTGCTGTCTTATTGAACACGTACTACAGGCAGCAAAGCTC
>CAYUBK010000155.1:0-4956 GCA_964442955.1 uncultured Zetaproteobacteria bacterium
CGTTGCACTGGCGTTGTGGCTTATAAGTCTGGGCCGATGTGTACTGAACGGGAGCTTGTCTATTCTGCTTGTGTGAATCCCTGTATTGGGATACCTGATATCGGAGTGCGGCGCCCACCTTAACCGAGGGTTCAGTGTTTTTATAGGCTATAACGCCAGTGCAATGGTTTCATAACTACTCGAAGGCCTGCCTCTCCCCCTCCCTGGCAGGCCTTCTCTTTTTGTCTGATTCATCTGCCTGATTGCAGGCCCAGTTGCTTCCCTTCAGTCTTGAGCCATGCTTAGCTACCAACATTCCTACCATGCCGGCAACCATGCCGATGTATTAAAACATGTCATACTTGGCGATATCGTGGCCGGAATGCAAAGCAAAGCCTCACCGTTGTTTTTGTTCGATGCCTTTGCCAGTCGGGGCGTCTATGACCTGACAGCAGTCGAAGCGTTAAAGAATCGCGAGTTTGATTCGGGTATCGGCAGGTTGTGGCCGTTACGGCATGAGCGGCTTCCTGCAGGCGTGGAGCGCTGGTTTCAACTGATTGCGAGTGAAAATCCTGACGGCGGCTTTGCGCGTTTCCCCGGCTCTACGGCGTTGTTGGCTTCCAAGTTGCGTGACTCGGACAGGCTGGCCGCCTGCGATCTGCATCCGCAGGAGTTCGAGGGCTTGCGCAACAGTTTTTGCAGCAGTCGTAAACTGGCTTTGCACAAACGCGATGCTTTCGAGGCGCTCGGTGCGCTATTGCCGCCAAAAGAAAAGCGCGGTCTGGTTTTTCTCGACCCCTCATATGAAAACAAGGATGAATATAAGAACGTAGCAAATGCTGTTGAGGCTGCATACGCGCGTTTTCGGGCCGGCGTGTATGTGATTTGGTACCCCTTGCTACCGGCTGGACGCCACCAGAATTTATTGCATGCGCTGAAGCGCTCCGGTATTCGCAAAATTCTCAGGGTGGAACTCGATTGCGGTGCAAGTTTTCCCGATATGCAGATGTACGGTTCAGGTCTGCTGATCATTAATCCGCCATGGCATGCTATGGATGCGATGCAGGAATCGTTGCGTTGGATATCCGACCATCTACCGTCAGATAACGGGCGCGACCATTTCGAGTGGCTGGTTGCCGAATAATTCCGCAACAAATGCTAACAGCGCGCAACGTTTTCCAGTTATGCTTCCCCTCTCCATAATCAATGATCGCGAAAATATTGTAATTAAAGGTAACCCGCATGAGCCGAATCAATCGAATCCCAGCTGCTTCCGCCAGTGCCGACAAAGCGCTTGAACTGGTCAGTGCTTTGCAGGGCAGGTTTGTAACCGGTCTGGAAAAACTTGCCGGAGAGCATGGAAGCTTACAATCATTTGAGCCTGTTGAGTGGGGGCGTGATGAAGGTATCCATGGCGGCGGCATCCGCTATGAAACGGCTGATGGCGAACTATTCGGGCGCGGCTCGGTGAATGTGTCCCAGGTGCATTATGATGATTTGCCGGACAAGAAACTCGGTTCGGCCAATGCCATTTCCACCATTATTCATCCGGTTCATCCACTGGCCCCGTCGGTGCATATCCATATCAGCTGGACGGAAATGAAAAGTGGAGATGGTTACTGGCGTATGATGGCCGATCTGAATCCGTCGCATGAAAACAAGATACATACGGCCCAATTTCTGGCTGCCTTGCAGGCTGCTGCTCCTGAGCAATATGATGAGGCTGTCGCTCAGGGCGAACGCTATTTCATGATTCCGGCGCTGAGCCGTCATCGTGGCGTGGCACATTTCTATCTGGAGAATTTTAATACGGGTGATACAGAATCGGATTACCAACTGGCCAACACGGTAGGCGAAGCCGCCATTGATGCCTATCTGGGTATTCTGAAGGACGCCTTGAATAACGCGACAGAACCGACCAGAGAACAGCTGGCCGGACAACTGGCATACCACACGCTCTATTTTTTTCAGGTGCTCACACTCGATCGCGGTACAACTACGGGGTTGCTGGTGCATGGTCAGAACGATGTCGGCATCATGGGTTCGTTGCCTGCTTATGTAGATCGAAGACTGCTTTCTACATGGTTGGATCGTATGGAAAGTCCGCAGGATCAATTGCTGGAAGCATTGATTGCAGTGCTGCCGGATTCGGTTCCTGCGCTGGTGGCTGGAACAGTGAAACAAAAACTCGCTGCTGTGGTGCGTCGGCACTATTCAATATTTCCAGAGGCCATCGCCATGCAGGCTTCGGGAAATATCGCCGCGTCGACAGTTCGCAATCACCGTTAAGGAAGCGCTGATCAAAGACTGATTCGTGCCTCCACATCCAAAACACATGACCTCTGCGTTAAAGAATTTAGCAATAGCAGTGCTATTACTTGTAATCTTTGCCCTGAACTTATGCGTTTTGAATACAGATCCATCACACCAGCTTTAAGCAGCACTTCCTTAAATGACTGTTCCGGTAGAATGCAATCGCAGTTTGGTTGGTTTCACCGGCCATTCACATCCATAATTTATAATGTATATTTTCACTGGATCGGCTATACTTAGTCATGAGAGAGAATTGAAAAGGAGGAATGTCATGTTGATAAAATTATTTGTAACGATTGTGGCTATGCTGGCGATGAGTACGGCATCCGTGGCGGGGAACAACGGACTGATGGGGGCATTGATTGGCGCAGGTGTAGGCGCTGGTGTAGGGCATGCTGTGGATCGGACCGGCGGCTCTGGCAAAGGGGCAGTCATCGGAGCTATTGGCGGTTATGTGATTGGCAATCAGATGGACAAGCGTGAACAGCGCGCTGCACCGCCGCTGGCAGAGTCCTCCCGCACTTCGCAACAAGGTTCGTCGGTGAATCATTCAGGCGACTGTGCCAGTGCTGATGATTACGTGGATCGTGCAGCAAAAGCCGGTGATAATGACGACAGGATCTATTATCTGGAGAAGGCTGTAAAATTGTGTCCGTATCAGGCAAGGGCGCACAATGATCTTGGTGTGGCATATTATACTCGCAGTAATCGCCATGACAGGGATCGCGCCAGAACTGAATTCAACGAGGCGCTGAAAATCGATCCGGGTTATACGGTCGCCAGGAATAATTTAAATAGTCTGTAAACATTTCGCTGTTACAGATATTTACGGGGTGATTTCCTGTAACCATGCTCGAACCAGCTGCTTGCAAAAATGCTGCATGGATGCGAGATACAGTTTCGAGTCCTTGTGTAGCAGGCTGATGCCCTCGATACCGAGATGCCCGCGTTCACTTGTGCCATGGGCGATCCATGATTCAATGATGGATTGATTGATTTCGACATGAGATTGCAGGCCGTATTGGCCAGCTCCTATGCGGAAAGCCTGAGCAGGTACATCCGGGTTTGAAGCGACCGAAACCATCGAATCCGTCAAAGAGAATGTTTCGCCATGCCACTGGAATACAGATAAACCGTCCGGCATGTTTCTAAATACCGGATCGTCTGCTGTTTCATTTGTGTGATAGACCGGAAGCCAACCCAGTTCCCGAACGGCAGCAGGAAAAACACCGGCGCCGGCCGCCTTGGCCATCAGTTGCGCTCCGAGGCAGATGCCCAGCATCGGCATGCCTGCCGAGATCATGTTTTTGAGCCATGCCAGTTCAGCCAGAATGTAATCCGTATCGTCATTGGCCGATTGCGGGCCGCCCATGATGATGACGCCGTCAAAACCGGCATCCGGGGCGGGCAGTGTTTGTCCCTGATCCAGATGAACGGTGGTTAGACTGTGTCCGGCTTTTTCGAGTTCGTCTGCAATCAGGGCAGGTGGCTCGATATCCAGATGTTGCAAGATCAGAAACTGCATGCTGCTAGCCTAACCCGTAGTCGGTGTGGTACAAGTCGGCTATGGATATTCCTTCCCTTATTAAACGCGTAGCACGCGGCAAACATGGTTCTGAACATTTGACACAAGCAGAAGCCGAATCGGTATTTGCGGCACTGCTACAGCCGGATGCGGATGCTTTGCAACTCGGCGCATTTTTAATCGCCCAGCGTATGAAAGGCGAAACCAGCGCGGAGTTAGCCGGTTTTGTTGAGGCTGCCCGCTCACGGATTGCCGGATTCGGGCAGTTCAAGGCAGTAGCGGGTGCGGTTGATCTGCCCTGTTATGCGGGCAAACGGCGCGCTCCTCACACCTATCTGGCGGCGGCGATGCAGGCGTGCGATGGCGGTGTTCCGGTGTGTATTCATGGCGTTGAGCATATTGATGGCCGAATCACTGCATGGCAGGTGTTGCAGGGCGCCGGCGTGCAGAGGGCTGCCTCCTTATCTGAAGCAGAAGCAATTTTGCGACACGAAAAAATAGTGTATGTCGATCTGGCCGAACTGTGTCCGGATTTGTATCGTGTCTACATGCTCAGGCAAAAGCTGGGAGTGCGCACATTTACCAATACGGTGGCGAGGTTGCTTAATCCATTGCAATGCGATGGTCAGTTGAACGGTTTTTTTCACACGCCTTATGCCGATTATATGGCAGCGGCGAACAGGCTATTGGGGCAGCCTCGCTCGCTGATTTTTATGGGTGCGGAAGGGGAACCGGAATTGTATGCTGATCGGCAGAAGGTGGTTCTTAAACAGCAGGGAAATTCAGTGTGCCGGATTTCATATCGACAAGCCGGATTGGATGCTTATCCACGCGAGGGCATGGATTTGACCCTGTTGGAGCGTAGCTTTTCTGCTATGCTTGAGGGGAAGTTCAGCCAGCGGGAAACGGTAGTTATGGCACGCATGGGCGAGGCATTTGGATGGGCATCGATGGCTACATACCCTGATACATGGAAGATGGAGGAATAATGATGAAAAAAGTTTTGGTTCCGTTTACAGAGGGTGTTGAAGAAATGGAAATGGTTGCGGTAGTGGATGTGTTACGCCGCGCGGATGTGCATGTGTGCATGGCCAGTCTGGATGGAGAAACTGTCGTTGGCCGTTCCAATATTTTTATTG
>CAYUBK010000156.1:0-4764 GCA_964442955.1 uncultured Zetaproteobacteria bacterium
ATAAGAGTGTTCACGTCCCTCGTAAGCCTTGTCGATTGCCATCTATTTTCCCGATTTCCTACCCGCCAGCCTGCGGCGTTTTGCTTTCGGTTTGATAAGCGGAACGGTGAGCGCTTGATAGCGCTCGAAGAGGAAGGCCACTCGTTCGGCTTCGCTAGCAAAGCTCTTTTTGCCGTAAGCGGCATCCACGGCCTTGTCCAATGCCTGATGCGCGCGGGTCAGTTCCGGCGGCATGCTCAGCGGATCGTAAAGATCGGCCAGCGTGCTTTGCGGAAACTTGGCCCGTGCATCCAGCACGCCCTGCCCCGCCGCCTCGATGACCTGCCGCTGCCTGTCGTTCGCCTCCGGCCAAGGGAAATTGTTGTACACAATATCTTTTGAATAGCGGAAGTCGCTTTTCAAACGCCCGCACACAGCGCGCACCCAAGCCATGTGCATTGATGATTGGATCACTCCGAAGTGAAAGAGGGTTGAATTGGGTAAAGAGAAACAACTGTTCCCAACAATATGTTCTTGGTCAAAGAATCCGAAGGGAATGAAAGCTCTGTTTTCCGACGTATGGCCTGGAATAAGGATATAATTACTCTTCGGCTGAGTAATTTGTCGAAATAAAGTTGGATAGGAATATGCCCGCGTCGATGGTGCTTTACTTGCTTTCCTGAATTCATCTACCGCTTTTATGCACTTTTTAACTTTGGGCAAAGCATTGATTTCTTTTGGTGCTGCGTCGACTAGCCATAAAACCCAGCGCCGTTCCCCATGCAAATACTGATGGGCACTGATAAACGGCTTAACAAATTTTTTTGCCTTGGGTTCATCTGCGAGAAAGTCGATTTTTTCTTCATCACTGAAAAGAAAATTGCCCCCATCGGTGGGCTTACTCCCATACATCATCTCAGGCATCTTGAATGGGTTTCTTGTACGGTTTTCAAGTATTACCCAAGGGGCATCAACTAGATATGCGTTAATCTGCTTCGCTTTAATTTCATGCGGTTTACCATCCACTTTTTCATAGTCGAATATCGTTTTCCGACTCGCATCGAAAGCGGCAAATCCGATTATCACACAATAAACAGCTGCTTTTCCACGTGCTTCACTTGACCATTTGAAAGTGCGGTGGGCAAAGTGAATGTATAACTTATATTTAGCCAAGGCACGCCAAAGGATTCCAACTTGCTCACCTTGCGTGATTGAATTCGTTGAGACAAATCCGACTTTGATGTTTGTTCCTTGAATAAAAGGGGCTGCTTTACAATACCAAGCGCTCACGAAGTCCATTACGCCTGCTGACTTGGCGTATATGCCATAAGCGGCAAGCATATCGGCCTTTTGTTCTTTTGATTGTAAGTGATGGCCAACAAAGGGGGGATTGCCGAGGATGTAATCAGCGTCGGGGGCGACGGTTCGCCAGTCCAGTTGCAGGGCGTTGCCCTGTACGATGTGTGGCGATTTCTTCAGCGGCAGGCGGCGGAAATACTGGCCGAACTCCTCGGAGACACGTATGTTCATCTGGTGGTCCGTCATCCACAAAGCCACCTGTGCAATCTGGGCTGGGAACTCCTCGATTTCGATGCCGTAGAACTGATCCACATCCAGCCAAATGATCTCACCAATGTTGAGGAAACCTGTTTTCTTCTTTTTGTGCAAGGCACGCAGGATTTCCAGCTCCAGCAGGCGCAATTCCCGGTAGGCGATGACGAGAAAATTGCCGCAGCCGCAAGCCGGATCGAAAAACTTCAGCTTCGCCAGCCGCTGGTGAAACTCGACTAATGGTTTTTCATTGCGTTTCAAATTGGCAAGCCGTTTATATTCGGCCCAAAACTCATCCAGAAACAAAGGCTTGATGAGTTTGAGAATATTCTTTTCCTCGGTGTAGTGCGCTCCGAGATTGCGGCGCGCCTTTGCATCCATTACAGACTGGAACAGTGAACCAAAAATGGCCGGGCTGATGCGACTCCAATCGAGTGCACAGCAATCCAATAGCGCTTGTCGCATCCCGGTATCAAATGAAGCTGGAGGGAGAGGCTCTTCAAACAGTTTGCCATTTACATAAGGAAATTCAGCAAGGTGTTCGTCCAGGTTTTTGAGGCGCTTGTCTTCCGGTGTATTGAGCACATAAAACAGCGTGGACAGGTGATGCCCCAGATCGTGGCCGTCCCCAGCAGTTTTCTGCTCAATGTAGTCCTGAAACTGGCAACGCTCAAAGATGCTGGTGTCCTCGGCGAAGAGGCAAAATAACAGCCTCACGAGATAGAGTTCCAGCGCATGTCCTTCGTAACCAATGACCTTGAGCTGATCGTGCAGCTTGCCCATTAGCTCTGCGGCCTTGATGTTGGCTGGATCCTGTTCCTTCAACTCTTGGGTCTGATAACCCGCGATGAAGCCAAACAGGCGGACATGCTTGTAGAGCTCTTTTAGCTTAAATTCGGTCTGTTCGTCGGTTTCCAGATCATAGAGTCGGAACCGGGCAAAATCGGAAACAAGAATATAGCGGGGCAGATCACGATCTTTGATACCGGGAAAGTAGCCTTTGGCCTGCGCGTATGCGCGATCAAGGTCTTTGCCGCGCGATTTATGCTCGATCAGGATCATGCCGCGCCACAGCAGATCAATATAACCGTCTTTACCGTCGATTTTCTTTACATGTTGTTCAAAAGTGGCAACCCGGCGACGCGGAACGCCAAATATGGTGAAAAATCCGTCCCAGAAACTCTTGGCCTCGGCCTCTTCGGATGTTTCGTGCTCCCATTCTTTGGAAAAGGTGAGCGCCCGGTCTTTGATTTCGTTCCAGCTAAGCGGCATTCAAATACCTCAATCTGCTTCTTTTCAAGCCTTTTATTTCCGGTAGTAGTAGTCGTACTTACGCAACAGCGATTCTGTAAGCTTCCATGCTTCGGTGTAAGATAACCCGCTGTTATCCGGGAAAATAATACGTACATACAGTTTCTTACCATGCTGCTTTTGTAGTTGAGCCAGTCTTTTTTGTAATTCAATACCGGAAACATGCGCATACGCCGAATCTGCCGATAATTTGATTCCTATGTCCAGTTGGCCGCCCTGTTTACGATAGCGAACCATGACAACATATTTACCCAGCGATGAACGGGCCGGGCGGATAAGTTTGTTATACTTTGTTTGCAAGCTGGCATATTCGGATTCAAGCCTGCCCAGTCTGCTCTGTTGTGTCTGGCTGCTGGCTTTAATGGTAGCGATCTCTGTCAGTTTCAACTGATACTGTTGCTGTTGGGTCAGCAATTCCTGTTGGCGCTTTTGTAACTCGTTCTCTCGCTGATGCAGCGTCGCAGTCAGCTCCGCCTGATTCTTTTCCAGTTCACGTTTCTCGTTCAGCGCAGTATCCCGTGCCACCGTGAGTTCGGATAGTCTGGCCTTTAATTGTATATTCTCCTGTTCAGTGGATTTCAGTCGCGCCATGCTATGACTGTGCTCTTCACCCAGATTCATCAACCGCAGCCGCAGCATGGATGCCTCTTCTTCCAGTCTGTTGAGTCGTTGATTCAACGCTGTATTCACATTGGCTGTGGAGCGAACCTGCATGGTTGCCTCCCGTTCAGCCGCAAGGGATGTGCGCAACTGATGCACCAAATCCATATTTTTTACCAGCAGGGTCACCATAGCCATCAGGAAAATAAGCACGATCACCATCATAATATCAGTAAACGAGGGCCAGAAGCTCTCCTCGCCGGAATGCGAACCGTTCAGACGAAGATCGACAAAACCCGGCTTCATTTTTCCTGTTCCTTCGGTAACCGGAAGCCATCTTGCAGCGTGGATGAAAGCATGCGTAATTGGCTGATCATTTCTTCATGTTGCAACTGTGCCTGCGTGGTGGCCTGATCAAGACCTTCTTTCAGCGACGTCATGTCAATAGCTTTCATTTTCTCGTTTAATGATTGCACCAGCAGCAAAGCCTCTTTGACCAGATCCAGCGCATGTTGCGTCACAACCTCTCCCGTCACCTGATACATCGGCAGCAGACGCGTAGTGGTGAGTTGTTCAATGTCTCCCAGCACACGGGTTTGCAGGTTTTGCAAAGCTGAAAAGAAATAGGTGACAAACAAATAACAGACCACGGCAGTCATGGTGGTGGACAGGGCAGTGGACATGCCATGTATCACCATGCCCATGCCGGTCGATGAAACCGTCTGCTCCAACATGGTAGATGCGCCGAGTAGAGCGATAGACAGGGAGATAATTGTGCCCAGCACACCACAGAGAATCAGGATATTATGAATAAAGCGGATCAGGCCGGTACGCGTGCTTTCATGCGCGACCAGAGTTGCCGCCAGCGCCTGATGGTCAATGGGCGCATGCTGCATCCGCATGTGTTCCAGCATCTCCAGTCTGCGGACGATGATAGATACGGGAGGCACGAACTCCAGCAGGTCATCGCGTTGCTGGTCGAGATTTACCCGAAAGAGGGAGAGTGCCTGCTCTTCCCGATTGTATGCGAGCAGCAGGGTAATAATGCGTATCATGGCAAACAGAAACAGTACGATAATCAGCCCGTTCAGCGCATAACCGGTTGAAGTTTGCTGATTGGAGAAGTAAATCATGACCAATACATCAGAGAAATAAACGCCCAAAGCAATGGTCAGTGCTGTCGCCACCACCATCTGGATAAGAATTTTTCGGCTTTGCCGTAATTCCTGCATATACATTGCATACCTCCACTTCATTGGACAAACGATTGGCCGACCATGCTTTATTGATCGAGATGTGCATCCACATCTTCACTTTGGTGAA
>CAYUBK010000157.1:0-4700 GCA_964442955.1 uncultured Zetaproteobacteria bacterium
TAACAGCTGTTCTTCATCTCCTTTCATGGCTGAAGCCGTCAATACAGCCACGGGGATATGGCGGGTGTCCTCGTTACGGTGCAACTCCAGCATGGCTTCCAGTCCACTCATTTGAGGCATGCGCAGATCCATAAGGATCAGGTCAGGACGCAATTTTATCGCCTTTTCTATCGCTTCTTGGCCGGAGTCTGCCGTGATTACGTCGAAATCCGCCATTTCCAGCACGTCGGCAGCCAGTTCCAGATTCAGCAGGTTGTCGTCCACAATCAGTATTGTCGCCATCATATTTCACCTCCATAACACCCTTGATCGCCTCCGGCATGAACTGCTTCACTCAGCCGTTCTGTCAGCAGGCGCTGCAATCCTACTATATCATCAGCATCTTCTCCGAAATGTGCGGCAGCGAAGGATGCTGTGAGCTTGCCTTTTTGTTCATCAGGCAACAGAAAACTATGATGTCTGATCCTCAGGCGTAGTTTTTCAGCCACCCGTTCGCTGTTGGATGGTTTAATGCCCGGCAGAAACAGCAGGAATTTGTCTTCATCAATGCGACCGCAGATATCCCCACGGCGCGTGACCACGCGCACGATTTCCATGATTTCCTTTAAAGCGGCAATGCCCCAGCGATCACCATGGCGTTCAGTATAGGTGCCATATTGATCAAGCTGCCAGCTTATCAGCGAAAAGCGGAGTTGATAGCGCTTGGCATTGGCAATTTCCTGGTCAATACGGCGCTCCATATAACGCATATTGAAACAGTTCAGTATCGGGTCGATAAGCTGGGCGCGGGCCGGATAGAGCAGCTCCATGCGCTGTAGCTGCCGCACCAGATCAGCTCTGCCACTGCTGCCCTTGATCAGAATACGTTCAGCTTCGCGTCCGAGATGCAGCGCTTCTTCGCGCGTAAGATCCTTGGCCGTATAGATTACAACCGGAATATGGGCCGCAACCGGATGCCGGTTGAGCTGTCGAATCACATCGAAGCCGCTGACCTTCGGCATCATCAGATCCAGAATGATCATGTCCGGTTCCCGCTCTACGGCCATTTGCACGCCTTCGAGGCCATTACGAGCCAGCAACACCCTGAATCCTTCTGCCGCCAGCGTGTCCTTGAGAAACTCGCGGACGGATGGTTCATCATCAATGACCAGTACCGCAGGCATTTCCGGGTGGCTGGGGATGAAGTTGCAATAGCGTGAGATCATATCCAGCACTTCCTGCTGCCTGGCTCCCTTCTCCATGAGGCCGACCGGGCCTGTCGAGAATTCCAGTGCATCGGCTTTGCCACCCACCAGTATCACCGGCAGTTCGCGTGTTGCCTTGTAGGTTTTCAGGGCATTGAGCTGTTGATGCAGCTGTTCATCTTCAGGTGGAATACCGAGCACAATCAGATACGGACACAGAGCATCGCATTGCTCGGCAGCATTGGCGATCTCAGTCCGGTATGCTTCATAGGATTGCTGTTTCATCAGTGATACGATGGCATTCGCGCGTCTGTCGTTTGCATCTATGATCAGTATCTTGGGACGCAGTCCCATCGACGGTACCACTTCAGATACATCAGTATCGCCGAGGTGCTGTGTTTGCGGGTACTCTACGCTTTCGGTATGTGCTACACCCAATGGTTCGGTCGGCAGTAAAACCGTGAAGCAACTACCCTGGCCCAACTCGCTCTGCAGGCGAATTGAGCCGCCAAGCAGGTTGATTTGACGGTGGGTCAGAGCCAGCCCCAGCCCGGTGCCGCCATGTTCGCGATTGAGTCCGCCACTGGCCTGCACAAAGGGCTCGAAAATCTTTTCCTGATCTTCCGCAGCAATGCCGCAGCCGGTGTCGCTGATAATTACCTTCACGTTGTATTTGTTCTGGCCCTCTTTCTCCAGGCTGATTTTGATATCTATCCGCCCCTCATTGGGTGTGAATTTGATGGCGTTGCCGGTCAGGTTTACGATGATCTGATGCAGCTTGCCGGCATCCAGCATCACTTTTTCATCATCAGGGCAGCCATTCTCCAGCCTCAGGGCGATATGCTTGCTATCGGCCAGTGGAGCAAGTTCGTGCACCACCTCGTGCGCAACCTGGCCGGGCTGGCACGGGATTTCATCGATCATCATCATGCCGGCTTCTATTTTACTGATATCGAGCAGATCATTGATTATCGTTAACAGGCGCTTGCCGCTGACATGGACATGATCCACATAGCGCTTCTGTTTATCGCTCAAAGCGCCAATTTTTGGGTTCTTGAGTAGTTCGGAGAAGCCGATAATGGCATTCAGCGGCGTGCGCAGTTCATGGCTGGTATTGGCCAGGAACTGGCTTTTTGCCTCGTTGGCGAGGGTTAGTTCCTCATTCATCAACTCCAGTTCGATTTCTCTGGCATGCAGGCGCCGGTTTACCCTGGCCAGTTCCGATTGTGTGTTGCGCTTGTTGGCCAGCGCGATGGCGCATGCCGAGGCCAATACGGAGATGGCATCTTCATCCTCCTGACTGAATGCAAGGCCATCCATGCGGTCAGTCATGTAGATTGCTCCGAGCACTTCCCCGGCAAACACAATCGGCACGCCCAGCATTGTGTGCATGGGGGGGTGACCTTCCGGGAAGCCGATGCTGTCCGGATGCGATGCAATATCGCTTACGCGCACCGGGTTGTGATGCTTCCAGAATAGCCCCAGCAAACCCTCACCCTTGGGTTGGCTGGCAATGGCTGCGGCCTGTTTCTCGCTGATGCCCAGTGGAACCAGATGGCGTTCACCTTTGGCATCGGTATAGGTCACCATGGCATAACGCGCCTGCACCATATCCATGGCCAGTTCTCCGACATGTTGCAGGATTGCCTCCTTGGCTGTTTGTTGCGACAGGCTGATCACAGCCTCGGTCAGTAGTGTCTGCTGATTTTTCTGTAACGCCTCGGTATCGATTTTCTGTTCCAGATGCTCGACCAGGTGATCGAAGGCGTTTGCGACGATGCCGAATTCATCCTTGCGCTGTGAGCGGATGCGATAGGCCAGATCGCCATCGGTGATGGTATTGGCCGCGCTTTTGAGAGTCATCAAGGGACGAGTGATTGAGCGGCGGAAGTAGAAAAACGCGATGGCGGTAAACAGCAGGATGATAATGACAAAGTCCAGCATGGCGTTGGAGAGCAGATCCTGCATGCGAGCACTGGCGGCCGTGGTTGGTACTTCCAGCATAAGCACGCCACGAAGCATATTATCCGTATAGCCGTGACAGTTCAGACAGGCCTGTTCAGCCTGAATAGGGTAGAGGATGGTGAGATGTCCATCGGCCCAAATTTCAGCCTGACGTCCTGTTTGTACTACACCTTCAAACTCGGGCTGTATCGATGCTCCGATGTGGTGGGCGTTGTCGATGGCCTTTCGCTGAAAACGTTGTTTTGAAAGAAACCGGTTGACTGCCTGAACGGTATTCAGGTCGCGAAATGCCTCGACTCCATCCTGACGATAAATCCGGGCGAAGTCGATGGATGGCTGTGCGCTGATGCGCTCCAGCCATGCATGGGCTGTGTCGCCCCGACCGGCCAGCATAATGTTTTTCAGACTGCTGATGACTGTATCGGCAGTTGTTGTGGCCCGTTCCATCTGATCCTGTTCGATCAATGTATTGCCCTGCTGGTGAATCCAGTACAAGCCTGCGCCGGAGAGCACGGCCAGCAGTGTGACCAGCAGTAACGGGAATCTTATATTGATACTATGCGGTATGGATAACACGATTCTGATCCCCTTCTGTTGGTTGAAGCCATGCGCAAAACAGATCCAGCAGTTCTTCCATGGGTACGGGCTTGTACAGGCATTGTATGTTGAACCCGTGCAGTGGCGGCGATTCTTCGCCGCTTATCAGGACTGTTTTTTGCAACAAATCAGGGCAATGGATGGCAATCCACGCCACGACATCCAGACCAGAGCCGTCACACAGGTGATAATCGCACCCCACCGCATTCACGCCTCCGCTAGCCAATAGCTCGGTAGCTTCGGCGACCGAGTATGCAGTCAATACTTGAAAATTATTGGACAGCACTTCCCTGTACAAATCCAGCAGGCTTGCATCATCATCCACCATTAGTATCGTAGCCATGCCGCTATATTCCCTCGCCCATTTGCAGACCCTGATTGTGGCTGGCGCTGTTCAAGGCCTTGCGCACCGAATCGACCAGCGTCTCGATATCCAATGGCTTGAACAGCAGTGCTTCGATCCCGCTCTGGCGAATGCGGTTGACTACCAGACGTCGATCCGATGCGGCCGTAATGGCAATGATCTTGGCGTTGGGAAGCGGTGAGTCTGCCGCTTTCAGGCGGTGGATAATTTCCAGACCGTTGATATCGGGCATCATAATATCCAGTAAAATCAGATCTGGTTGCAGGCGCCCGATTCCGATCAGGCCTGAATACCCGTCATGCGCTGAATGCATATCATAGCCTTCGCCATGCATTTCAAGCGCTCCAATCACCAGTTCATGGGCGGCGATATCGTCATCGATGACCAGAATACGCTTTTTGCTCACGCTGGAGTCGGCAGATGATGTCGTGACCGGCATAATGAAAGTATCCAGAAACACCATAAATGGAGCTTTAGGAATACGCCAGTGGCCGCCGGGAGTACGGATGGCGGTGATGTTGCCGCTTCGAATCCAGTTTTTGATGGTGTTCAGCTTTACGCCGCACGCTTCTGCGGCCTCACCTGTAGTT
>CAYUBK010000158.1:0-4694 GCA_964442955.1 uncultured Zetaproteobacteria bacterium
AAACGTTAGTCCGGGGGGGTAAAAGCGTCAACCATGTCAGAACAACAGTCTTTAAACGGAATCATTCGGCAGCGTATTGAGCAGGCCGGTGGCTTTATCCCTTTCGATCAATTTATGCAGGCGGCATTGTATGAGCCGGGACTGGGTTATTATGAAACGAAAACGGTGTTTGGTGAGAAAGGCGATTTTGTAACCGCTTCCGAACTGGGGCCATGGTCGACGCTGGCAATGGCTGACCTGGTTATGGATGCATGGCGACAGATGGGCGAGCCTGAAATATGGACATTGATCGAACAGGGTTCCGGCTCCGGCCAGCAGTTGGCGGCGTTGCTGGATATTCTTGTTCAACTCTCGATGCAAGCCCCGACCACGGTGATTTCGGTGGAGCATTGTGCCCAGTTAAGGGGTCGACAGAGCCATCTTTTTACAGAACGGCAACTGGATGTGAAACTGGTCGACTCGCTGCAAGCCATTGATGTTACTGAGTTTGTTATCTATTATAGCAATGAATTGCCCGATGCATTCCCGGTTCCCTGCTTTCACTATAAACAGGGCGCATTTTATGAGCGAGGGGTCGGCGTGGATGGTGATGGCTTCTGCTGGATCGATAGCAAAGCACCGATGCCCAAGGCTCCCGATATCGCGCCCGAACTGGTTGCAGCATGGCCTGATAATTACATCTCAGAATACAATCCAGCCCTGTTCGGCTGGCAACATGAGCTGGCTCGAATTATTCAAAGCGGCTTTGTGTTCACTGTCGATTACGGCTATTCGCAGCAGGAATATTACCGGCAGGCGCGCGTTGAGGGATCGCTACTGGCGCATGTCGGGCAGACGGCCAGCGAGGATGTACTATTTGATCCCGGCAGTCGCGATATTACCGCCCATGTTGATTTCTCAGCGCTGGTTCGAGCTGGACGCAATGTCGGGTTGGAACCGTTGTTATGGATGAGCCAGGGCGGCTGGCTGGCGCAATCGCCTTCAGTGCAAGCGCTAATTCAATCGCTGGCGGCACAGAATGATAAAGTTAGCATGCATCTGCTGGCTCATGCCAAGCGCATGCTGATGCCGTTTGGTATGGGCGAAGTGTTTAAGCTGTTGGTGCAGTCAAAAGGTCTGAGCGCCAGAAAGCCGGACTATTTGGCGCAGTTCGATCACCTGGATGTGTTGTGATGGCGAAGATTACATTTGAACACGAGAAAGTGATTGAAGAAGATAATCTGGGTCAATCGCTGCTGGAAATCTCTCTGAAGCATGACATACCGCATATGCATGTCTGTGGCGGTCACGCGCGCTGTTCGACTTGTCGGGTGATCATCTGTCATGGACTGGAAAACGTACTTCCAAAAAATGGGGCTGAACAGGCATTGGCCGACAAGAAAGGCTTAGAAAATAATATCCGGCTGGCCTGTCAGGCGCGCGTGAAGGGGGATGTCAGCCTGCGGCGTCTGGTTCTGGATCACCGCGATGTCGATCTGGTGATGTCGGATGAACAACAGGAAACGACAGGGCGAGAACAGACTGTAGCTATCCTGTTCAGTGATATTCGCGGATTTACCCGTTTTTCCGAACGTCATCTATCCTATGATATTATTCATATTCTCAATCGCTACTTTCAGGAAATGGGTGAAGTGGTACTGGCGAACCATGGCTATATCGATAAATACATGGGCGATGGTTTGATGGCGCTATTTGGCGTGGAAGAGCAGCAGCCATCCATCAACTGTCAGCATGCCGTTACCGCAGCAATGCAAATGCAGCAGGCTCTGGAGCGGGTAAACTGCTATCTTCAACAGAATTTTGACGAGCATTTTGAGATTGGCGTCGGGGTTCATTTTGGGGAAGTGGTGCTGGGTAAAATCGGGCATCGCGGCAAAGCTCAGTTCACGGCCATTGGCGATGCTGTGAACCTGGCCAGTCGCATCGAAGGGGAAACGAAAAAAATTGATTCTTCGGTGCTTGTTTCGGAATGCATGTATGCCCATATCAAAGATCAGGTGCGTATCGGGCAAACACTGAAAACACAATTAAAAGGAAAAAGCGGTGATTATCTGCTATACGAAGTGCTTGAGCTAACATCGTCGTGAGTGGCGCATTCATCGATTGAAGGCACCAAAAAAGGTAGCCTGCGTTAATTCAGGCCAAGCACATCCTGCATATCGAACCAGCCGCTGGATTGATCGAATAGCCATCCTGCTGCACGAACTGCGCCGCGCGCGAAAACCATGCGATCTGAAGCGATATGATTGATTTCAATGCGTTCTTCATCGGCGATGAACATGGCCTTGTGTTCGCCGACAATATTGCCGCCGCGCACCACCGAAAAACCGATATCGCCTGCATTGCGCGCGCCGGTAATGCCTTCGCGTGATAATACCGAGACCGCATCCAGTTGGACGCCTCGACCGGCAGCCAGCGATTTCCCCATAGCCAGCGCAGTGCCGCTGGGGGCATCCACCTTGTGTTTGTGGTGCGCTTCAAAGATTTCAGCGTCGTAATCGTCACCCAGCACCTGCGCAGCGCGTTCAATCAAACTCAGTGCCAGATTAACGCCAACCGAATAATTGGCTGCCATCACCACGGCGGAATCTGCAAGGGTGGTGCGTAGTTGTTGCAAGCCTTTGCTGTCAAAGCCCGTTGTGCCGATCACCATAGCCATGCCGCGTTCAGCAACAAAGCTAGCGTGATTCAGGGTGGCGGCCGGAGCGGTGAAGTCAATCAACACATCGGCTTCAGGGCAGTTGTGCACATCATCGGCAAGATGCACGCCCAGCGTTTCCACGCCTGCCAGTTCGCCGGCATCACGACCCACGAATTCGGAACCTGGTCGTTCGGTTGCGGCAACGACGCAAGCGTGTGCGCTTTCGGTTACGGCGCGCACCAGCATGCGCCCCATACGGCCTGATGCACCGACGATAATGACTCTTAGTTTACTCATGGTTTTGTCTCACCGGACAGATCATCCCAGAAATCTTTTACCTTGCCCAGAAATGATGAACGCTCTGGATACACTTCATCACCCGTTTCATTGGCGAATTCACGCAACAACTCAGCCTGACGATTGCTCATTTTCTTTGGCACGGCAATCTGGACGCGTACATATAAATCACCTTTCTGGCCGCCGGAACGCACATCCGGCACCCCGTGGCCGCGCAGACGGAACACGCGCCCGCCTTCGGTTCCAGCCGGGATTTTAATCTTGATTCTGCCATCCAGCGTAGGCGCATCAACTTCCGATCCCAGTGATGCCTGCGGAAATGTGACCGGCATGGTGCAATAGAGGTCAGCACCCTCGCGCTCAAATATCGCATGTTCTTTCAGCGCAATGACCACATATAAATCGCCGGCAGGGCCGCCTTGCTGGCCGACTTCGCCTTCACCTGAAACGCGCACCTGGGCGCCGTCATACACACCGACTGGCACTTTGATCTTTA
This sequence comes from uncultured Zetaproteobacteria bacterium, assembly GCA_964442955.1. Lineage (GTDB taxonomy): Bacteria > Pseudomonadota > Zetaproteobacteria > Mariprofundales > Mariprofundaceae > Mariprofundus. The sequence continues at coordinate 3,435 of CAYUBK010000158.1, forward strand.
GTTTTTTATTAACTTTAACACGGCCTGCGCCGCCACATTCCACACATGGCGATTCAATGCGCGTGCCGGCGCCATGACATGTCGGGCAGGTACGGCGTACAGCAAAGAAACCCTGCTGCATCTGCACCTGACCATGGCCGCCGCAGGTGTTGCATGGCACCGGATTGGTGCCCGGGCGTGCGCCGGAACCGTTGCAGCCACTGCACGTTTCGTGTTTGGGAATCTTCAATTCCACTTCGCGACCTTTGGCTGCTTCTTCCAGCGTCAGGGAAAGGTTGTAGCGCAGGTCAGCGCCGCGACCGGACTGGCCTGCGCCGCCAAAGCCGAACATATCGCCAAATACATCGCCGAACATATCGCCGAAATCACGGAATGCATGCGAATCCTGCGCGCCACCACGGCCCCAGAAATCCTGCATTTGTTCATCCACGCCGGCATGGCCGTACTGGTCATAACGCGAACGTTTATTGGTGTCGGTTAATACTTCATAGGCTTCGGTAACTTCACGGAAATTTTCAGCCGCCGCTGTATCATCCGGATTGCGATCCGGGTGATATTTCATCGCCAGCTTGCGATACGCTCGCTTGATGGTGTTTTCATCAGCATCTTTGGCGACGCCCAGCACTTCATAATAATCGCGTTTAGACACGTTCACTCCCTGCGCTCAAATTATTTACATTCAAAATCTTTTTTTACCACAGAGTAAAACATTCATGCAAATAATTCCTGTGAATGTGGCTTTCCTCTGTGTAACTCTGCGTACTCTGTGGTGGATGCCTTTGACTCTACTACTTCTCGCTTAAACGTGAAAAGGAGCGGCAAGCAATCGCTCCCCGCTCCTGACATCTTACACCTGACGCCTCACATTAACACTTCACGCCTTACTTCTTGTCGTTTTCATCCACGACTTCGGCATCGACGATTTCAGCATCCTGAGCGGCATTATTATCGCTGCTTGTGCCTGCATCGGCTGCACCACCCATATCCGCTGCGCCGCCCATATCAGCACCACCGGCTTGTGTCTGTTCCTGCTGCATCTGCTGATAAATTGCCTCGCCCAGCTTCTGCGATTTTTCAGCCAGCTTTGTTTCAGCTGCTGCAATCGTTTCGGCATCGCCGCCTTCGATGGCGGTTTTGAGCTCTGCCAGTGCTTCCTCGATTTCCTTGCGGGTAGCTTCATCCACTTTATCGCCATGCTCTTTCAACGATTTCTCGGTGGAATAGACCAGCGCATCGGCGCGATTCTTCGCTTCGATCTGC
>CAYUBK010000159.1:0-4691 GCA_964442955.1 uncultured Zetaproteobacteria bacterium
CTGAAAATAACGTTTGTCCTGTTCGTCATGACGTACATTGAAGCGGGCCAGCCTGAGCGCCGCACAGGCTACGACAAAGAATCCGCCCAGCCAGGCCAGACGATGCATATCTGGCCCGAGATTGACCAGCGCCCATAAATATACCAACACGGCCGGCGCCACGCCAAAGGACAGCATATCGCATAAAGAATCGTATTCAGCGCCGAAATCAGTTTCGGCATGCAACAAACGCGCCACCCGCCCGTCCAGCATATCAAATACTGCAGCGGCCAGAATGGCCCACGCTGCCACTTCGAAGTTACCCTGAATCGAGGCTACCAGCGAGTAGAAACCGGAAAACAGGCCCATGGTGGTAAACAGGCTCGGCAACACGTACACGCCGCGTTTGCCCACAGAGTCTTTAAGCTTCGGCATGAGTATGATCCCCGGTCGCACCGTCAGACTGGCGTTTGCGTGCAATGACTGTCTGGCCTGCGCTCACCATGTCACCGACTTTCACATTCAAATCATAATCAACAGGAATCTCACAATTCACACGTGAGCCGAAGCGAATCATGCCAATGCGCTGTCCAGCTTCAACTTGGTCGCCAACTTCAACATAGGATACAATGCGACGAGCGACTAAACCTGATATCTGGGTAAAAGCGATGGAATCGCCATTATCGCAGACCATCTCAAAGCGATTGCGCTCGTTTTCTTCAGTTGCATGGTCAAAGCTGGCGTTCACAAATTTACCTGGCACATATTGCATATGCGTAATACGCCCGCGCATCGGCGCACGATTCACATGCACATTGAACACATTCATAAAGATGTCCACGCGCTGATGCCCCTCACCGATCATTTCCGCACGAATCACCTTGCCATCAGCCGGACACACGAATAAATCATCACTGACCGGCGTATCACGCTCGGGATCGCGGAAAAAATTCAGCATAAACAACAGTAGAATGAGCAGAATGGCAGATGTGATCGTCCAGCCTATCAACCAGAACAGTACGATTAATACAGCCGCCGGAATGATAAATCGCCACCCTTCGGGGGCGAATGGAAGTTTGCCGCGCGCGCGACCTGAAAGTGCTTTGGATTCAGTCATGCGCGCAATCTAGCGGCAACGCAGCCTATACCCAAGCAATGCCTTTAGACTTCAATGTCGCAGTGGTATTGGAATGGTGCTTTCAGTTCGGCTACAGTTGCAGTCATGGGCTTGAATAAAGAAGAACTGCTGCAAAGCTACGGCATGTTACATCGAGTTTTTCCCGATGATCTGCATATCGCCAGGCCATACATTCACATGCTGCAACACAATCAGGAAAGCCCCCAAGCGCTTAACCTGGCACTGTCGATGTCCCGTCGTATGCTGGCCAGTGGCAATGCCACCCATGCCATGAGCTTTCTTTTCCTATGCCGTCAATTGAATCATCCGAATGTTGAGGAAATTGAGGATTTATCCAATATGGCTCGATATTCCCTCAGTGATTCAGAAGATGACTCGGGCCGAACTTTTGCGCTGATTGAACAACTGTCGGATTCAGAAGGGCTGGATTTTATTACTCAGGGTAACCTGATGCAGGCAATCGATGGTGAGGAAATTGTCCGCCAAGGCGAACATAGCCGAACCTTTTATCTTATTCTTGACGGTCATGTCGATGTGAGAATAAGGCTGGAGAATGGTGATCTGAAAACAGTGAATTCACTTCACCCTGGTGACTTTTTCGGTGAATATGCCTGTGTTTACAAGCTGCCGCGTTCGGCAAGCATTATCGCCACCGGCACGACTTTATTACTTGAATTTTCAGACCATTCCATTGCACAACTGATGCAACACTCGCTTGTGGCAGGTGATTATCTGATCCGAAGCGTGCAAACCCGTCTGGTTCACGGGATGACCCACAGCCTGGGCGCTTTTGCAGAGCTGCCTGAAACCGACCGCCTATGGGCTGCCGAAGAATCAACTGTAGATGAATTCAATATTGGTGAAGCTATTTCAGGACATCAACTACCCCAATCTGCCTGTCATATTCTTCTTTTCGGCCGCGCAGAATTAAATCTCCCCGATGGCACATCGGCAGCCCTGACAACAGGGACGATGTTTGGTGATATCAGCCCCTACATTCGCTTACCATCACAGGCTACAGTCAAAGCAACCGAGCACACGCTGGTTTGCAACATTCCTGAAAACATCTTCCGCTCATTCATGAATGCCTATGCTTCATTTGATCAACAGGTCCAAATACTGGGAACCTCATTGCATCAGAAATACCAGTCGGCACGAACAGCATAGAGCGGTTCAAACACGGCAAACTCACTCACCCCTCCACCTTGCGGAATCTGTACAAATGCAGTGATATCAACATTTTCAGCTGCCGACCATTTTAGAGATGGCGAGATAAACGTGCCCGAGCGCTGCATATCTGCGATCACCAGCAAATCAAAGCGCCACAACGGCGTCAAATCATAACCCAGCATACCGCCCAGCAAATGGCTGGAACGGCTGTTCAAACGGCCCTGCATCTGCGGCACTACTGCCGCCGCACCGTTATAAAAATATTCCAGCGCCATATACAAGCCATTGGGAAGCAGGGCCGGATACCAGGTATAATCCATGCCGGTTGAAAGCTGTCCATAACTGCCATCACGCGAATTTTTCGCCTGCATCCATTCCAGCCGTACTCCGGCACCTCCCAAATTGCCGGTGATATCCAGCCCGAACATGACCTCATCATTGATGCGGGCGCCCATCAGAGCCACATCGAATTCACCGAATGTGTCCTGCCATCTGAGCGCCAGTTTGCGCGAAGTACGGGAGGATGCTCGAGGCGGTGCTGCAACCGCAATCAGACTACCATTGCCAGCATAATTCCATGCCACCCGGACAGCATCCACGCCCAGTTTCTGTTCCAGTTCCAGTGCTGTTGGTTGCACCGGATTAAAACGGTCGGTCGGGTTCCAGATGCGCCCCGAGCCCCAGGCAATACGCTGACGCCCCAGCTTGATATTCACCGGGCCGGCATCATATTCTAACCAGCCGCGATAGAGTGTATGCCGCCAGTTGAAATGCGTTTTCTTGCTGATAGTCGCGCTGGCATCGACCCAGGTCGGTTCCGGCAGGCGCAGGGATGCGGCAATCACCGGATCAGCCACAAGCCCGCCCCATAATAATTCATGATCATAGGCCAGATGGAAGCGAACCGAGCCGTAATCTCCATCCACCTCCAGCCGCAAACGATTCAAATCGGTGCCTCTGTTTTGTTTCAGACTATCACGCGTTTCAAACAGCAAATTGGTATATTGCCCGGAAAACTCCACTGCTGGCGCTGGCGCAATCAGATGTATGAACAAAAGTAAGCCGGTAAGACCTTTAGCCACGAATGCACACGAATGTGCACGAATTTCAAGCCATAATCGTCTGATCTTTTCCTTATCTGCGTTCACAAGGTGAATGCTGCTTGCAGCAGAGAAGGTGCCATGGGGTATCCGTCGTGTGCATTCGCGGTTCACAAGGTTTTAACTGACTCAACCTGGCCGTCCTGCATGGTGATCAGTGTGCGCGCCGTTTCGATAACTGCAGGGTCATGGGAGGCAATCACAAATGTCGTGCCCTGCTCATCATTCAATTTTCGCATCAGATTCATCAGCGCTTCTCCCGTATGCGAATCAAGATTGGCCGTCGGCTCATCTGCCAACACCAGATCAGGCTTCGCTGCCAAAGCCCGAGCCACGGCCACACGCTGCTGCTGTCCGCCAGACATCTGATCCGGCCTGCGATTTTCAAAGCCTTCCAGACCCACTTCAGCCAGCCATCTATCCGCCAGTTCAAATCGCTGTTTTTTATCCATGCCCTGCAACTGCAACACATAAGCCACATTCTCGCGCGCATTCAATACCCGAATCAGGTTATAGGACTGAAACACAAAACCCAGATGATGCAAGCGGAACCCGGCCCGCTCCGCCGCCGACATACCCAGCATATCCTGCCCGGCAATCGCAAGCGCCCCGCTATCTGGTCGATCCAGTCCGCCCAACATATTCAGCAATGTCGTCTTGCCCGATCCCGAACGCCCTGCCAGCACCACATAAGCGCCGCGCTCAATCGACAAATCCACGCCATCCAGCGCGGCAACTTTTAGCTCGCCGCTTTCATAAAACCGCGTCAGCCCACGCGCTGAAATCAACTCATTACCCATATTTTCCCATTTGATCCGGTCTCTGATTTACAATGATTCCGCCGCAACAAGGTCATCCATATCCACATGAAGGATATCCGCCAGTTTCCTCAACAGGCTGACCGAAGGTTCACGTTTACCGCGTTCAATGCCGGCAATCGCTGCCTGAGACACCCCTGCACTTTCAGCAAGAGCAGCTTGTGTCAAGCCGCGATGCTCACGCCAGACGCGCAACGGTGATTCTTCACCTAAGCGCCTGGCCATCTCATACGGCAGCAATTCATCATCACCGCTGGCCAATGCCCGCTTTGCATCCCGGTAAGCAGCAACGTCGTCCGCCATTTCCACAGCCTCAAGCAATGACTGGTATTCACTATACGGCAACACAGCATATTCCGGCATATCATTCTTTTTCAAAATCTGCACATTCATTTGTAAATACCTCCACGCGAACCAACTTCTAGCACCAGTATTTTCAGCACCTCATCGTCCCGCTCAAAAATCACGCGCCAATCACCAACACGC
>CAYUBK010000160.1:0-4672 GCA_964442955.1 uncultured Zetaproteobacteria bacterium
ACCTGATGAAACTCGGTGATATCGCCATCGAAAACCGGAAGCTTTTCTCTCAGCTGGAAGTTCAGCGTGACATTTTTAGTGATGGACACATCCAGCCGCGAGCGCATCTCACCAATCAGGTCAGACAAGTGAACCGGCTGAATTATCAATTGCCCTTTGCCCGAATAGGCCAGCATCTGTTTACACAGGTTGGCGGCTTGCAGACCCGATTGTTCAATACTTTGCAGATGCTCCTGCCCTGGCGAGGATCTATCAAGCTTGGCTCTGGCCATGCCTGCATGGCCAATGATGGCGGTCAGAATATTATTGAAGTCATGCGCAATGCCGCCCGCCAGCACGCCGAGTGACTCCAGCCTGTCCACATGCTCGACCTGATGTTGTAAAGCGATTTCCTTGCGCAAATCGCGTCCAACGACCGCCAGCCGTGTTAGATGACCATCCTGACCAGGCAACGACATAAATATACAGGCCATGGGTACTGGCTTGCCATTCGCATCCAGAAATTCGCATTCTGTTTCACAAGCACCTTGCTCCAGCGCCTTGGGGAACACCTCATGCACCAGCGTTCTCTCGGTTTCAGGGCTATGAAAGCGCCCGATTTTCATCGCATCCAGCGACTGATCCAGCTCTAAGCCCAGTATTTCCCTGCCTGCCGGGTTGACATATAACACATTGCCATCCAGATCGGCCATGCCAACCAGGTTCAGCGTGGCTTCAATGATGGCGGCCTGATCCCGCACTTCGCCCGTTCGCAGTGTAACCAACGCTTCGAGATTAGCATGCGAATCCCGCAGTTGCTGTTCAGCAGCCTTGCGCTCACTGATATCACGCAACACCATCACAAATGCAGGCTGATCACCCTGCTGAACATAAGAGCCGACAAATTCAACCGGCAGTTCCGAACCATCCTTGCATTGGGCAATTCCCTCAACACGCCGATTCATTAATGCGCCCCTGCGGCGGCACAAATGCCGGTAAAAGTGTTTCAGGTACGCGCCATGCAATCGCCGGGGAATCAATATATCTTCCACAAGCTTACCCCGTGCTTCCGCCGCACGATAGCCGAACATATGCTCGGCCATAGGATTCCATGACTGAATAGCACCTTGTTGATCGAGTCGAATAATGGCATCCATGGAATGGTGGACAATCAGTTCGCCCCAGTTTCTGGCCTCATTCAAGGCAATGGATTTTTCTGCAATGCGCTGTTGATACGATTGTAATTGCTTCTGGAATGGCAGCTGTGCATTGCCATTCTCCATTTGATGCATGCGTTTACGTAAGGCGGCAATGGTTTCCTGCGCCGCAGCAAGCTGCTTTTGCAATGTTTCGCTGGCTGGAGAGTTACTCACGCAGCACCCAGTGCCAACGCCACCAACGTTTGGTTGACATGCAAGCCCTGCCACTGTTCACCATAGGTATCAAATCCGATCATGTGATCGGCAATCGCACAGGTTTTCTCGGCCAGTTGCTGATTCAAATCACCTTCCATACCCTCAAGCGCACGATAAATACAATTACATACAATCAGCAGCGGTATTTTATTCCCCCCCGGGTTTAACTCGACCATGAGACGATCGTATTCGGCAGCCATGTCCTGATGTTTACACAAGTTCAGCACCATGCCCTCTTCAATGGCACATCCGAATTCCAGCGAATCATCCTCGCAAACGCGCCTGAGCGCGCGCACATAACACTCATTGCCATACGGATATGCCAGAGGATTATCTGAAAATACCTGCGGCGTCAGCACCTCCACATCCAAGCCGAGCAATTCGGCATAGCGCTGCGCTGCAGGCATGCCGTCAAGCCGGTTCACCACACGATCAGCCATACTCGCCTTTGTAATCACCACATCGTGATCACCGGGGATGTAATGTTGATGTTTAATGGCGCGAAAAGGCACGCGGCTCTCGGCCAGAATAAATACAGCGGCATGTTGGTAGGCTTTGCCATTTGCAATCACAAAAGCATTATCGAATTTGAGATCATCTCCGGATGAGCCGCCAAGCAACGGCACATCGCCCAATTCGCTGGCCATGGCGGCAATCACAGATTCTTCCCTCTTACTCAAGCCATCGAAAAAGCTCAGGCAAAAATAGCCCCCCGCATTCAGATCCGTCCAATTGATATCCAGCTGGCGGACCAGATCAGAACACACCGCCCTGGCACTACCGGCAGACGGAGCGCTCAAATCTTCAATCACGCTCACAGCCCAGCGAATGTCCGGCGTCGAAATGCCTGTTAAGACCAGTGCATGATTTTTGTGTTGCCCGGTAATCCATTCTCCGGCTGTCGAGCAACCCACAATCAAGGTATTCGGGAATTTATCTGCCAGATTCGCAGCTACGGCATGCGGATTCTGGAGCGAAGAGTGAAAAACAAACAACAGATCGGGCGATGCATCTTCACTCCATAAGCGGGTTGACTCGCATATCGCTTCAAGTGCATCACAGCGATCTGATGAACCTTCAAGGATATCCATGCATTGGCCCCGGTTGAATATATTAGCTGCTTAATTGAAATAAACAGCGCGCCTGCGCGCGTTAGGCCGGCGCGGCAACCTTCGGCTTTAGTGGCGCTTGCAAACGATACGACAGCACTGCCATGATAGCCAGTGACAGGGCAAACACGATCACCTGCAATGCGCTGGGCTGATCTTCATAGCCCACCAGCACATGCAGCAGCTCCCCGAGCATGCTATCGCTGGAGAGTAGCGCCGAGCTGTTCCAGAGCGGATCAACCAACGGCGGTAACCAGCCGATCATGATTAAATTCGCAGCCGCCTGAGAAGCCATGCCGGCAGCCAGCAACATCAGTAACCAGCCGACTACGCTGAATAACTGTTTCAATGGAATACGTACCAGGCCCAAATACAGCAGCGACCCTATAATCAAGGCGACGCCCGCTCCCATAACACCGCCGATCAACATGCTCCAGCCATCCTCGCTGATGCCCTGAGCAGCACCGAACAGGAAAAAAGCAGCCTCAGAACCTTCGCGCATAACAGCCGACAATGCCACCACGGCGAGCGCCGTGAATGGTAAATCGCCGGCTTTGACCGAGCTGCCCACCTGATTCATACGCTGGCTCATTTCGCGCCCGTATTTACTCATCCAGAATACCGTCCAGGCAATCATGGCCGAAGCCATCGACAGAATGACCGCATTGAAAAGAAATTCACCATCGCCATTGAATGATGCTTCCATCTGCTCCATGAATACACCGAAGAATGCAGCGCCCAGTAAACCACCAAATGCGCCCAGCCCGATCCATAATCGGGAGCCTGCCAAACCGCGCGTCGCCGCCAGCAGTACGCCGACGACCAATACCATTTCCAGCATTTCCCTGAATACAATCACCAATGATGAAATCATGTCTTTAACTCCTGCGTACATTGACTGCAATAACCGAACATCACCAGTTGGTGACCGGTCAGCCTAAATCCTTTTTTTGCTGCAGCGGCAAGCTGTAGCTCCTCAATCGTATCGTGTGAAAATTCTTCGATATGTCCGCAACTGGTACAGATCATATGATCATGATGGGCTTTATCGGCTCGCTCATAGCGTTTTTTGTCGGCCAGTTGAATCGAATCAATCAACCCCTGTGTTTCAAGTGCAGCCAGTCCACGGTAAACTGTAGCAATACCAATCGATGCGCCTGCATCCACCAGCGCACGCACCACTTCATCGGCATCCCAGTGCCGGTTGGATGCGTTAATTAAATCTAGTATGGCTTGCCGCTGGGCTGTTAATCGTTGCATAGATGGAATGATAATCGTTATCGTTATCGTGTCAACGGGAAAAGATTGCGCGATTTCAGTGTGTCATTGGAATAAACAAGGCTGAAGCTTGTAAGGAGAGAAGGTGGACGCTATCAAATATAAGCTTGCCGGATGACACTGTGCTTTCAGGTCCACACACAGCGTGGGATGGTGATCATTCGTCGTTTGGTTCAGTCGCGGCTTGCAGTCGTTCTTCACGGTTAACCTTGACCTCTCGCGGTGCATCAATACCGATACGCACCTGTCCGCCCTTCACATTCAATACCTGAATCTGAATATTATCTCCGATAGCAATGGATTCGCCTTTCTTGCGTGTCAAAATTAACATGGTATCTCCTCTTTGATACCTTTAATAGACCAGTCTATCGGAAAGTGCAAGCCTGAGTTGAGAGTTGTGTCTGATTAACTGTCTTCTGCATCCAGTCCGAAAGCGCTGTGCAGTGAGCGCACGGCCAGTTCTATATATTTTTCATCGATCACCACGGTGATTTTGATTTCACTGGTGGTAATCATCTGAATATTGACCCCCTCTCTAGCCAGAATATCAAACATATCCTTGGCTACACCGGCATGGGAACGCATACCGACACCGACCACAGACACTTTGGCGACGCTGTCATCACCTTTCACATCGCGTGCATCCATCTGCGTGCACAGGCGGCGCATAATATCCATGGTCTGCTGGTAATCGCCGGTGGGCACGGTAAAGGTGATATCCGTATAGCCCTGCTCGGACACATTCTGCACAATCACATCGACATTGATGCCGGACTCGGCCACCGGGCCGAACACATTGGCGGCAATGCCCGGCTGATCTGGAATACCCATAATGGTGATTTTTGCTTCATCGCGGTTATAGGCCACGCCGGAAATTGTCGCTCGTTCCAT
>CAYUBK010000161.1:0-4653 GCA_964442955.1 uncultured Zetaproteobacteria bacterium
GGCTTTTATTTGAGCAGGATTTACAGGCTGGGCATGCGAATGTCTGGCTGCCCGGCGCATTGGCGAAGAAATATCCCAAGGCTCCGGAGTCATGGGAATGGCAGTTTGTATTTCCAGCTAAGGCGTTGGCGCATGATCCTGAAAATGGAGAAGTTCGACGCCACCATGTAAATCAGTCCAATTTGCAGAAGGCGGTGAGACGAGCCAAAGAGCGAGCTGAAATTCATAAGCGGGTGACAACACACACGCTGCGTCACTCGTTTGCTACCCATCTGCTGGAATCAGGCACCAATATCCGCGTGGTGCAAAAACTGCTCGGCCACGCCGATGTTAAAACCACCGAAATATATACCCATGTGTTGCAGCAGAATCTGGCGGCAGTGGTGAGCCCCCTGGATCAATTATGAATATGATGAATACAATAAAGGGTGAATTCCCGTTGCGCCCGGATTTGGTTTATTTGAATCATGCCGCTGTCGGCGTATGGCCGCGCCGGACGGCGGATGCTGTGAAAGCCTTTGCTGAAGAAAATATGCTGCAGGGTGCGGCGGATTATCCCCTGTGGATGAAAACAGAGCGTGAACTCAGAGGGCGGTTGGCTCGCCTGATCCATGCGCCTGCCTATGATGATATCGCACTGGTCAAGAATACGTCGGAAGCCTTGTCATTGATCGCCTATGGTTTGAGCTGGCAACCGGGCGACAATATCGTATCGACCAATCAGGAATTTCCTTCCAACCGCATGGTCTGGGAATCACTGCAATCTAAAGGCGTGGCATTAAGGCTGGCGGATATTAGCTGCGATGATCCGGAAGCTGTGATGATGGCATTGTGTGATGAGAACACCCGTTTGCTGACGGTTAGTTCGGTTCAATATGGCACGGGCTTGCGCATGGATTTGGCCAGACTCGGCCAGTTTTGTCGCGATCAGGGAATTCTGTTCTGCATTGATGCGATTCAGAGTCTGGGGGCATTGCAGTTTGATGCGCAGGCATATCAGGCCGATTTTGTGGTGGCCGATGGTCATAAATGGATGCTCGGGCCGGAAGGTTTGGCAGTGTTTTATTCCACCCTTGAAGCGCGGAACCAATTGGATTTATCACAATATGGCTGGCATATGGCCGAACGGGCAGGGGATTTTGACGCCACTGAATGGACGCCGGCTGCGGCGGCCAGGCGATTTGAACCGGGTAGCCCGAATATGCTCGGCATTCATGCCTTGAATGCCAGTTTGTCATTGTTTGAGGATATCGGCATGGAAGAGGTGGAATCAGGCGTACTGGCCAATGCCGGAAGCTTGATGGACTGGGTGGATTCAAATCCCGAACTCGAACTGATTACTTCGTCAGTACCTGGCCGTTATGCAGGCATCGTAACCTTTCGCTGCAAACGGTTTGATCAGGCTGGCCATGCTCTATTATACCGGCAACTGATGAAGGCTGGCGTAGTCTGCGCCCACCGTGCCGGCGGTATTCGTTTTTCGCCCCATTTCTATAACGACTTCGATGCGTTTGTTCACAACTGGAATCAGTTGCTTCGCGATCAGGTGATCAGCCTGTAGATGTTCCGGAAGCCTTGGCGCGAATCATGTTGCACTGGCTGTAGTTCTGGCCTGCATCAGTGATGGCGGTAATTTTAAAATACGCATGCTGATTTCCCTGTTCCAGCATAAACGTCATATGTTTGTACACTTTGGTTTCAGGGAAAATAATGCTATGGGATGATTTTCCCGCTTTGATCAGTACCGGCCAGCTACGTTTGGCATCCATGCTCTGACTACCTCCATGTATAATAGCCTTGGCCAGTTTGAAGCCCGGGCTGAAAAAGTCGATGCCGATACGTTGTTCGCCTGCTTTTAATACCTTGACCCAGCGAATGAAGCCAAGCGCCGGTGGTTCAGGAGAATCACTATTGAAATGCTCTTTCCATGGGGCAAATCGGGTTGTTAGCATGTCCTCGCCAAATAGCCAGTTCAATCCGATCAGGTAACCGGGTAAGACACTCAGTGAACCTGCATGGATGCGCTCCAGACAAACGCCATGCTGGCTTATATCAATCAGAGTCCAGGCATGAGCCTGATTGAATACTTTTTCTCGCTGCTCAATCATTTCGGACGCTGAAAACGCTTTGATGATGGTTTCAGGCAGATCAAAACTTATCTGAACTCTGGCTTCGGCCAGCTTACTGCGGGCATGGTCGCGTTTGTCATTTTGCAGGGCGGAAAGAATAGCTTTGCCGCCAATCAGGGTGTTTTCCAGTGCCTGTTCGGTATGCAGTGCTTTTTTCTGCATGTGCCGGTCTCGAAAGACAGCGCTAACGCTGCGAATGGCCTTGTCGAGACGCTCCACGAGGGGAGCGAGTGCAATGATGATGCAATCATATTCGATGGGATTGGGTAGTTTTTTGATGATACGACCCGGATCATTGGGTCTGTTCAGGTTAATCATCATGTATGCATGATTCTCACCATGATCGTGCCTGTCTCCGCTGTGGTGAAGGAGCGGTGTGAGTACACCGATATGGCATTGCAGTTCTTGCCAAAGCTGCTGTTGACGTACGGTTGTTTTGCAAAAGAAATCCATTTTTCGCAGCATTTCATGGTTGCACAGCGCTTTATTCAGTCGTGCTGTTTTTGACGGCGCAGCATCGCCCATGGCGGCAGACACATCGAGGCCGAGCCGGGCCAGATCAAAAAACTGACGTGTAACGATTACTGAAGGCGCCCTGTATTGCTCCATATTCATTAGCAGCAGTTTGACGGCCAGTTCAATCGCATTGGCAATCATATCAATCAGGGTAGGGTAATAAGCGCTGTCATTACGCGCTGCTTCCTGCACCAGTATGACGCCGATTTTATGCGCGTTGAGTACGGCGGCGGTCATCTCAGCGTCAAACAGATCAAGTTCCTGCTCAAAACGCTTTAACACATTCAAGCGAAATGTAAGCGGAATGTGGGGATTGGCATTGAGTCTGCCAAGATAATTTTTCATATTCTTAACCAGTGATTTCATCTCATCATCGGATGAACTCAGGGCATAATGACCAAGCCTGCTTTCGATATCGGTAAAGGGCAGCATCAGGGCGTCGGTCAGCAGCTCAGCTTTGCCCAGACTTAACTGTTGCGGAAGCAAGCGCAGTTCAGTGTCTAAGGACAGCGGAGCCGTAGATATGGCAGGCGTTGTTTTGCTATCAGTCACCGGTGCAGATGCGTTCGACCAGTTGTTTGGTGGTCGGGATAAAGCCATCAGCATAAAACGGGTCTTCGGCAAAGCGGTAGGCGGCATGTCCTGCAAACATCAGATTGTTATCCGGCTCCTCGCCATGGCCGATTTGTTGCAGGGTTTTCTGGATGCAGAAACTGCGCGGATCGGCTTTGTGGCCGGTAGTGCCGCGGTCATTGGCGGCCCAGTTGCTGAATTTGCACTGCGACAAACAGCCCATACAGTCCAGTTGATCCTGACGGATTTCTTTAGCTTTTTCCGGTGAGACAAACACCAGCGTGGAGTCGGGCGTGGGCAATGCCTTGCTGAATCCTTCTGCAATAAATTTATGGGCGTGTTTGAGGTCGTGTCTGGTCAGATAGACTTCCTTGTTGCGCACGCCAAAGGTAAATAATTCGGAATGGTCGCCAGCCGGGTGATCGACAAATGCCACTTCCCGATCCGAGCGCTCATAGAGTTCATGCAGGAAAGAATTATACACTGCCGAAGAATAAAAACCGGTTGGTGAAAAGCGGTTCAGGCTGATGTCGCCTTCTTTAAGTGTGCGCAGTCGCTTTTTCCACAAATCGGAAATGGGGCTTTCCTGCGTCAACAAGGGACGGGTGCCGAACTGGAACGTAATCGGCCCGATTTCCGGATTGTTCAGCCAGTTGGCCCATTCGCGCAGAAACCAGACGCCGCCAGCCATCACAATCGGCGTGTTTTGCAAGCCAAACTCATTCATGGTTTTGCGCAGGGTGGCAACGCGCGGATACGGATCTTCCGGTACGTCAGGGCTTTCTGAATTGGATAGACCGTTATGGCCACCTGCCAGCCACGGGTCTTCATAGACTACACCACCAAGCAGATCGGGCTGCTTGCGATACGAGCGCAACCACAGGGCGCGGAAAGCGCGAGCGGATGAAATAATCGGATAATAATGCACGTTGTGTTTGGCGGCCAGCGGTGCCAGCCGGAACGGCATGCCAGCCCCGCAAGTGATGCCGTGAATCAGGCCTTTGGCACCTTCCATGACGCCTTCAAGCACGCGTTCGGCACCACCCATTTCCCATAATACATTCATATGCAGGCGGCCATTACCGCCCGAAATTTCATGTGCGATTTTTGCCTGCTGGATGCCGCCCTTGATACCTTGTGCGACCAGTTCTTCGAAACGTTCCATGCGGCTGCGGCCATGATAGACGGTTCGAATCACTTCACCATGCTCATCCACACTGTCTGCATTGACAGCGGAGAAGGTGCCGATACCGCCGGCTGCTGCCCATGCGCCGGAGCTTTCGCCGGTGGAAATTGCTACGCCCTTGCCGCCTTCAATCAATGGCAGCACCTCTTTTCCTGAAATCATCATGGGTTGAAGGTCAATGGACATGCGTGTTTTCCTTGGGCCGTTTTGGCGATGGTCGTTTCATCTACTTTGAAGTTGTGAAATCTA
>CAYUBK010000162.1:0-4572 GCA_964442955.1 uncultured Zetaproteobacteria bacterium
GGCATGCCACTCAAACAGGCGGTCGCAACGAGTCTGATTATTGTCGCCTGCGTCAGCCTGATTGCGCTGCTGCAAAAGAAACGCTGGCAGTTGATCGAATGGCGTTTGCATCGTTTTTTTGCTGCCGGCGGCATGATCGGCGGCTTTTCAGGGGCAAGCATAGGCCTGTATATTTCCGATCAGTTGCAGGCCATCTTTTTTTCCGTACTGGTGCTACTTGTCGCATGGTGGATGCAAAGCGGGCGGATGAAAAAGATTACAGCCCACGCCAAAACCACGCCGTGTGATTGCCGATACTCCCTGTTGGCCGGCATTGCTACAGGTCTGGTTACAGGCCTACTCGGCGTTGGCGGCGGTTTTCTGATCGTGCCATTGCTATTGATGCTGGGCGTGGCCAATTATCAGTCTGCTGTTGCGCATTCGTTGGCGCTGATTATTTCCAGTTCGCTGGTTGCAGCACTGCGATATGCCGAAAACCTGGATATCGCATGGCAGCCGACCCTGTTTGTTTTGGTATTAGCTGCTATGGGCACATGGGTAGGTAGTTTGATTGCGGACTGGTATTCATCCGTGCGCTTGCAAAAAGCATTCAGCTTAATGCTTACATTCATGGCAGGGTGGATTCTATTCCGAACATTTATCCATTAAACTGAACGATGTGTTCTACGTTACTCTGGAGCAGCAATAGTTATCAAAACACCCATATGTCATTTATGATTCGTCCCTCATTGCAAGGAAAAAGTTGAAGTAGCATCAAAGGAAGGTTGCACACATATATCCGGCCTTCGTTTGAAGCAAAGCATAGCTTCTAACCCTGATGGAAATCCGTGCATTTCCGACCTTATCAAGCCTAAGGCCTTTTATGGCTCACGACATTTTCAAGTTTTTGGAAATGCAGCTACCCGTATTGTATGCCATCATCTCACTTAATCCACGCAATTTACTGGAATTGTAATCTCGTTCTGTAGAGCCTCTTGCAAAAGTATTCAAATCGGCAGAATTAAGCCACTGAAAAGAGGCGAAAGAAATCTCCCTTCTGGTAGGGTAAGTTATCGACAACAACCAAACCAGAAAGGCGAGCAAAGATGAATCATACAAAGGTTGGCCAACCCAACCCGTAAACTCACTTGCGATGGGTTCTTTTCAAGCTCCCGATATCGTGTCTTCTGAAAATCGAACTGTCTTTTGATGACACGAAACACATGCTTTACACGCTCCCTGACTGCGGATTGCTTTCGATTACGTTTTCTTTGCCTGCTTGAAAGGTTCTTGCTTCCCTTACGTTTATCATTAACGCACCAGCGTACACCCATATGGCGAGGGCCACGCCTGTATGAGTCCCTACTGTAGCCAACATCTGCAAAGATAACCTGATCTTCTCCCCGGGTTAAATTCGGTAGCTCTGTAATATCAGTCACATTCGCCGTAGTGGTGTTAACGCTGTGAACAGCTCCTGAATCAACATTAGTGCCAATATGAATTTTCATGCCGAAGTACCATTGATTACCTTTGCGCATGGATAATGGTGGCATCCACCACGGTTCCCTGAGGCACCAACAGGCCTCGCTCTTTGAGGCCATCATTGATCACCGTTAAAATATGCTCCTTCAGTTTATGCTTTTCCAACAGGTGGCGAAACTTAAAAATGGTGCTCTTATCAGACAGCGCATCGATGACACTATCAAACCCGGAAAAACGCCGAATGCTTTCAACCTCATACAGCACATTTTCCATCTGACGGCCTGAATATGTAAACTAGTTCTGCATACAGTGAACCCTGAACATGACCTCCAGACCTTTTGGCTGACGCCCTTGCTTGCCTGATTTGGGATAGTACGGCTCAATCAATGCAATCAGTTTTGATTAGAGAGCAAGAGGTTCCATTTCATTCAGAAATTTCTCTCTCCGGGTTAAACGCTTTTTCTGTGCATACTCCAGATCATCAAATCCTGTTGTTTCGACACTCCACACCTCCGAACCAATGATTATTACCCTACATCATTGCATAGGTTTAATCAGTATTTCCCTCGGCGTTTGTGTAAGCTTGACTGTGGCATCGGAGGTGAAACGTTTACCCTGCAGATTGATAAATACGGTGCCATCATTTGTAGTGATTACACCTGTAATTTCAGATGAAGGGTGGCTTGCGATAAGGTGAAGGAATTTGCCATCCCACGCCCACAGTTCTGACGGGATGCTGTCATCAGTAATCCAGAGCCAGCCTCGATACTGATCCCACTCTAGATTGTCTGGATGAGTGATCCGTGGATCTTGTAAATAAGTTGAAATGGCAGGGGAAGCGCTGTCTTTTAGCAATAAAATGCGACCGGGGTTGTTGCCGACACCGGTTTCTGTCATTAAAATATCCCCGTTAGGAAGTTTTGACATATCTTCCAGTCGTGCAAATATTGCCCCATGCAGATTCTTAGCCTGGGTTCTTGCATCAAGCGGTTTATTGATGGGAAGCCACCCCTTTGTTTCATGCATCACGGACAATTTTAGCCCAGACAGGCGTAGCCGATACAGACTGCCATGCGCCCATTCATCGCCGAGATAGCAGAATTTATGATCGGCTGAGAATTCCAGTCCTTCGTGGGAGAAACGACCAGCCATGATTACCGGGGTGATGTCGGGATGTGTGGAGAGCAGGTGTTGACGATCAATATGTTGATTTATCGGCAGGGTTGCCGGATTGCGAATACGCCAGATGATGCCATTACCAGTCTCTTCGCCTAGCCACAGGCTGCCATCGGAAGCTAATTTGAGTCCGTCGGCACGCTGCATGCCATATAGCATAACCTCATGGTTTCCAGTTGAAATATCCATCCGAATCAGGCTTGGGTGTTGTTTATTCGATGATGTTTCACAGGCAATATAAAGTAATTTGTTATTGGGGCTGATGGTAATCATATCTGGCATGGCGCGATCATACTCTGCCAGTAAATCAGCATGCCAGTCTGATGCCAGAACCAGCTTTTCATTATCTGAATGGCAAGCCGCCACGCTCAGCAATAGCAGAAAAAGAAAAATACGCACTTGTGAAATCATTTATCGTATGCCGATCCAGATGGTGTGTTTGTTATTGGCCTTATTCTGATGGGCCCGAACACGACGCTGTTCCACATCAAAGCCAATTTTCATCATGCGTTGGGTAAATGCATCATCCGGAAATGCCGACCATACGGTCAGAACGCCACCGGGTTTGAGCGCGTCATAGGCATTATTTAAGCCGCGCAGCCCGTATAGTGAATCATTATCGTCGCAGGTGAATGCATCCGGGCCGTTGTCGACATCCAGCATGATGGCATCGAAATAATTTTTATGATCCTGCATCACTTTCCCGACATCCTGCTCCAGCAGTGTGACGCGTTCATCATCGATTGGGAATCCGGCTACGATGCCCAAATACTCCCGGTTCCAGCGCACCACTGCAGGCATCAGTTCTGCGACGGTTACGCAGGCGGCTGGGGGAACATGTGAAAGCGCTGCTGCCAGAGTGAACCCCATGCCCAGACCGCCTACCAGTACATGCGGTTTTTTCCGGTTGGCAATGGGCTTGCAGGCCAGTTCGGCCAGCACATCTTCGGAATGGTGTGTTCGGCTGTTCATCAAATCCCCTGCTTTATCAACGCGAATCGAGAAGTCGACGCCGCGCTGGTACAATCGCAGTGTGGCACCGTGTTCGGTAGCCGTATCTAATAACCTGAAAGGAATCATCGCTGCATGATAGCTGAGCTGCCCATGTCATGCACTGAGCACCATGAAGGGTAATTGTATTAAAATACACTGGTCATTCAATGATAAAACATAAGTGTGAAATAGGGTTTGTCCTTTCTTTGGCGGCAAAGAACGAAAGATAAATCATCAGGATAGATGATTTGGAGGCCTGATAAGGCAGGGGAAAGCAGATTGCCGGGCACTTTTCTTTGGTTCGTTTCTTTTGTGCAAAAGTTAGAACATCGTTTTCCAATACTGCTGGCCTTATGAGATTACTCATAAACAGTCATGGCATGATTCAGGTGTTTATAGCCGGCCTTCCTTGCGTAAACGGCGAATGACCATGCGGTGATACAAATATGCTGCAAGGGGACGGATTATTGGAAGACCAATCAGCCATGCCACAGCACGCAGCCGAGGCACGCGCTGCATCAGCAGAATATAAGCATCGATTTCCGAAAGGATTTGCCCCTGCTTGTCTCTTAGATGCAATTCGGTCAGCGCCATGCGTGGATCAATACCGAGTGCACGCAATTCATCATCACGACCGGTAATATCCACCCAGCAGACATCGGCTCCGGCATTACCGGCCATGCGTTCGTAATTCTGGCGATCTTTTACGCATTTGGGGCATGAAGCATCATAATATACGGTGATTTGGTTAGCATGCTTGGCCATGTGTGTACCTCTGTATTGATGATAGGTTGAGCTCTTCATGCTATTTTCACAAGCATATAGATGTGACGTAACCATGGGCCAGAGGGTGTTTTGCAGTGAGCACGGGAAATGTCTCATCAAAAATGATAGAAGAGTATATAGCTCATCATTTTGAAGAGGATGAACAGAATCGAGATC
>CAYUBK010000163.1:0-4569 GCA_964442955.1 uncultured Zetaproteobacteria bacterium
TTTAAACAGGGGAAGTAAATGCATGCTCGCATCTTATGCCCTGAATGACGCATGTCCAATCATGTGCTGAGGCTTTATCAACTCTCGATGATTTCATTTTTTTCTCTTGAAGCATCTTTGATGATGGCAATACCACCCCGGATTACAATCAGAGCAATCGCAAAGCCAATCAACAAATCGGGCAAGTGCGAATCAAGCCAGTAAACCAGTGCTCCTGCGAGAATCACACCGACATTGGCGATCACATCGTTTTTGGAGAAAATCCAGCTGGCCCGCATATGAATTTCACCATGGCGGTGCTTGGCAATCAGCAATAAACACCAGATATTAGCGCCCAGCGCCAGCAAACCAAACACCATCATCAGCAAGGATTCCGGTTCGCTGCCAAACAGATAGCGGCGAAGTACATCGGCCAGCACGCCGAGAGCAAGTATGATTTGAAACACCCCGCTGATATGCGCCGCACGAATTTTGATTTCGGCAGCCTTGCCTACAGCATATAATCCAACACCATAAACCAGTGCATCGGCAAGCATATCCACAGCATCGGCAATCAGCCCGGTGGATTGCCCTATCATTCCAATGATAAACTCCACGCAGAACATCACAGCATTGATGGCAAGCAACAGCATCAATGTACGCCGCTGTTCTTGATGCTCTATTTCAATGTGGCAATCGCATCCGCCCATCTTCAGTTCCTTGAGATCATAACATTCATTTACGTGGCATCAGGCACCGCACAGCCTCCACTGCAACTTACCACTTCCGGTTGTAAGGTGGCATGTTCAATATCCTGTTGCTTCAGTGTTTGGATCAGTATGGGCAGCAGCGTCATCCATACCTCCATATTACCGATCTGGACATGGGCAGATAAGGCCAATTGACCCGCTGGCAAACGCCACAGGTGAATATGATGGATGCCAACAACGCCTTCAACAGCCTGCATAGCCTGCGAAGCAGTATCCACATCTGTTTCTTGCGGCACTGCTTCCATCAGTTCCAGTGATGTTTCACGCACCAGTCGCCAGCCGCCCCATGCCAGAATACCCGCCACAACAAAAGAAAGGATCGGATCAATCGGCATCCAGCCGGTCAATAAAATCACCCCGCCGGCGATGATGGCGGCGACAGAACCCAGCGCATCACCCAGCACATGCCAATAGGCCGCGCGTGTATTGATATCATGAGCACCGTGCAACCAACGCATAATCACCAGATTGATGATCAGGCCGATAGCTGCAATCCATAACACCATGCCGCCCTGAACTTCCGGCGGGTGATTCAGCCTGCCTACCGCTTCCCAGACGATCCAGCCACTGAGAAAGCATAGCATCAATCCATTCACCTGTGCCGCCAGTACTTTGGCTCGGCCATAACCATAGGTCATTTGCGCATGAGCAGGCCGCTCGGCAATGCGCCGGGCGAACATAGCCAGGCCGAGCGCGGCAACATCCGAAACCATATGCCCGGCATCAGCCAGCAAGGCCAGCGAATTGGCCAATAACCCACCAGCTAGTTCCACCACGGCAAAAACCGCCGTCAACCAGAAGGCGGCATTCAAGGAATGATGATGGTTATGGCTCATAGATAGCTCATCATAGCAAACAAATCATACTCCATTCATTCCGATGCCTGTTTTGCATCATTCTTTTCGACATGTTGATGATGCACATCAGTATGATGCCGTGAATTCCGATGGGTGTGATTAGCATGACATATTTCAAAACGGCCACAAGCTTCCTTTTTTTGCTGATGACTGCTCGAGCCAGATAGACAACCCGCCAGACCCAGGCTCAAAATCAAAGTAACGAAAATCATATTTCTCATAGTCACCTCTGCTTACTTATCACGACTGAATCGGCTATACAAACACGGTAAAACAAATAAGGTCAAAAATGTGGAAGACACCAGGCCGCCAACCACCACGCTGGCCAGAGGACGCTGAATTTCCGAACCAATGCCTGTGGCAAGTAACAGAGGGACAAGACCCAGCCCTGCAATCATGGCGGTCATCAATACCGGCCTTAAACGACTCTCGGCACCATGGCAGATGGCTGCATCAATATCGTTGCAATCCTCCCTGTGCCGGTTAATTGCATCCACCAGTACCACGCCATTAAGCACAGCCACCCCGAACAGGGCGATAAAACCGATACTGGATGGCACAGACAGATATTGCCCGGAGACCCATAAAGCCAGAATACCGCCAATCAACGCCATCGGCACATTGAGCATAATCAGCGTAGCCTGACCAACCGAATGGAACATGAAATACAGCAGCAGGAAAATCATTAATAAAGACAGCGGCACAACAATCATCAGCTTGGCCTGTGCCCGTTGTTGATTCTCGAACTGGCCACCGAACACCACGCTATAACCCGGCGGTAGATCAATCTCGTTCTGAATGCGCTGATCCAGCTCAGCCACCAGAGAACCCATATCCCGATCTTCCACGTTACTCTGAATCACCACCCGACGCTGTACATCGTCACGCCTGATCATCGGTGGCCCCTGTTCCACGCCAATGGATGCAACATCTTCCAGACGCACCCACCCCCCGTCCGGGGCTTGCAGAATCAGGTTACCAATGGCTTTCGGATTATCACGAAAATCCCTGGCCAAACGTACATAGATATTATAACGCTCATTGCCGGCAATCACCTGTCCGGCAACCGCTCCGCCAATGGCATCAGCCACCAGACTCATCACATCATCGACCGGAATACCATAGCGATCCAGCTTGCTTCGATCAGGTCGAATCACCAACTGCGCTTCGCCTTCAATCTGTTCCATGGCTACATCACGCGTGCCATCAACACTTTTGGTCAGTGCCTCGATTTTTTTACCCATCGTAGCCAACACGTTCAGATCAGGGCCGAATAGCTTGATGGCCAAAGCCGCCTTGACACCGGAAATTAACTCATCGACGCGCATGGCAATCGGTTGGGTAAATGCAAACAGCAAACCCGGCACCACTTCCATTTTCTGCCGCATCAGCTTCTGTAGTGTCAGTCTGTCGCTGGCGCTCGTCCACTCAGAAACCGGTTTCAGCCCGACAAACAGTTCCACATTGGATACAGGTTCCGGATCGCCGCCAATTTCCGCACGCCCGATTCGGGAAGATACATAAGTAACTTCGGGAAACGATTCAACAAGTACCTTCTCCAGTTTCTGTCCCATATCCTTGGCAAAACCCAGCGAGGAGGATGGGGCCAGCGTCACGCGGATCGCCAGCGTACCCTCTTCCAGCTCTGGTACAAATTCCGTACCCAGAAACGGAACAATGGCGATGGTCGCCACAAAAGCTGCGGCTGCGCCACCCACGACCCACTTGCGCATGCTCAGAGCAGCACGCAGCAAGCTATGATAGGCCCTTGCAATCGGTGCCAGCACAGGGCTGTCTTTGTGAACAACGCCTTTTGTAAACACATAGCTTGCCAGTACAGGCATCACAAACAGAGCGACCAGCAGTGATGCGAACATGGCAAAGCAGATCGACAATGCCATCGGCGTGAACATTTTGCCTTCCACGCCTTCGAGTGAAAACAGCGGTGTAAATACCAGCAGAATGATTAATACAGCAAACAGTACTGGTCGCGCTACCTCTTTGGCCGCTTCGGTAATGCGCAAAGCAATGCCATGGTCGCCTGTCTGTGTTTTCTCCAGATGTTTGAAAATATTTTCCACCATCACCACGGAACCATCGACCATCATGCCAATGGCAATCGCCAACCCGCCGAGGCTCATCAGATTGGCAGAAATGCCGTAATATTCCATCACAGCCAGAGCGGACAACACCGAGATCGGCACCGATAACAGCACCAGCGTCGCCGCCCGCACATTCATCAGGAACAGGAGCAGAATGATAATAATCAGCACAAAGGCTTCGAGCAGCGCTTTCTCAACCGTCCACACAGCTTTATTGATCAGGTCGGACTGATCATAAAACGGCTGGATGGTAACGCCTTCAGGCATAGACTTTTGTACAATTTCCAGGCGAGATTTCACATCGTCAATCGTATGCTTGGTGTTTGCACCAAATCGTTTAAGGACAATACCAACCACCACTTCACCAAGCGGCTTGACGCTGCCATCGGCGGCGCGCTCAGTCATGGTGACTGCGCCCTGACGAATCTCACCGCCAAAAGCCACCTTGGCCACATCGCGAACGCGAACCGATGTGCCATTGACTGTTTTCACCGGAATAGCAGCAATCGCAGCCAACCCGTCTTTGCCGCCGGGTACCCAGCCAACACCGCGAATCACCAGCTGTTCATCACCCTGCGGCAGATACCAGCCACCGGCATTGCGATTGTTTGCTTCGATAGCTGCGACCACATCAGCCACATGCAGCTGATAAGAAAGCAGGCGTTCAGCATTCAACTGTACCTGATATTGGCGTACCTCTCCGCCAAAGGAGAGTATATCCGTTACGCCACCAACCGGCATCAGCATCAGTTTGACCACCCAGTCGTTCAATGCTCTGAGGGTCAGCGCATTATAACCTGCCGCCGGATCGGACTTGATAATATACTGGAATACCTGACCAAGACCGGATGTATTCGGCCC
>CAYUBK010000164.1:0-4535 GCA_964442955.1 uncultured Zetaproteobacteria bacterium
CGGTGATGTTGTCGGTGGTTGCCATCGTCAATCGAAGCAAGGTATGGTATGAATCCAATCCAGTTGTGGGAGAATCCTTATGACAAAACGTGTGTTATTTTTATGTACCGGTAATTCCTGCCGATCCCAATTCGCTGAGGGATGGTTGCGAGAGTTGGGCGGAGAAAGATTTGAGGTGTTTTCCGCCGGCATTGAAGCGCATGGAAAAAATCCGCGCGCCATTGCCGTGATGGCGGAGGCAGGCGTGGATATTTCGGATCAGAAATCTGAAGTTCTTGACCCGGAACTGCTCAACAGCATTGATTTGCTGGTCACAGTCTGCGGACATGCCGATGAGCATTGCCCGATTGTGCCGGGCATTTGCAAAAAGGTTCACTGGCCATTCGATGATCCGGCTAAAGCAACAGGCGAGGAAGCGGACATCATGCATGCATTCCGTCGCGTACGCGATCAAATCAGAGACAGAATTACGTTGTTCTTACAGCAGGACTGAGCATCTACTGCATAATCAGAGGTTGTGTACCGTAAGTGACAATGTCACTGAATCATTTTCCCGAAGTCATAGCATTGCCCCTCATCAACAAGATGAAGGAGGTATGATATGAAAGCAAATGTAGGTGGTATTGATCGAATCGTCCGGCTGCTGGCAGGCCTTGCGTTGATTGCGTTTGGCGTGCTTGGCTCGCTGACATCACCGTGGAATATGGTGGCAATAGGGGCAGGGGGCGTATTCACCCTGACATCCGTAATCAGCTTCTGTCCGTTGTATGCAATTTTCGGTATTAAAACCTGTCCGGTAAAATAACTGTTGACTTATTATATTACTATATAATAATACGCAAAACTTACCAAGGAGGTCAGGTATGCAGGCGAATGTAGGCGGCATAGACAGAATTATTCGGATGATGACCGGATTTGCGCTTCTTGTTGCTGGAGGCATGGGAATGCTGGCAGCACCATGGACTTATGTGGCGATTGGTGCCGGTGCGGTGTTTCTGCTAACCTCACTAATTCGTTTTTGCCCGATTTATCCGGTATTGGGAATCAGCACCTGTGGAAAATAAGGGCCTGCATTCTGAAAAGGCGGCTTGATGGCAGGATACATCAGCAGATTCGATAGATCGATTCGGGTGTGGTTCGGTCTGGCCATGATTGTCGGGAGTATTCAGGACGCGAATCTACTGCCATGGACGGTAGTAGGAGTATTGCTCGTCTCGACGGCATGGCTGGGCTTTTGTCCGCTGTATGCTATTAGCGGATTTCGTACGCAGTCGTATCGGTTAATATGATTGAACTGATATGATATAAATCTGATCACTTCGTTAAAAAGGCATCATTTCACTGATAGATGGACTTATTACGAGCAGATCATTTACAACGGGGCACCTTGCTTCAAGCGCCCTGACTATTCCGTGCAGGTGTCAACTGTGACACCAAGAGCCTGCACGGTTAAGCGGGGTGAGGTACAGCCTCACCCCAATCTTGCTGTCACAGACAATAGAATCTCTGAGTTTTTCAGAGTTTACCTATATTTAGAGGGCCATAGTGATTGCCCTCGTAAAAGGAGAGGAATAACTATGGCACATGTGGCAATTATTGGTGCGGGTATCGGCGGCATGCCGGCTGCTTACGAGATGAAAGACGCCCTGAAAAAACTGGGTGGAGAACACGAGGTGACGGTGATATCCAATGTGGATTATTTCCATTTCACCCCGTCCAACCCGTGGGTGGCGATCGGCTGGCGCGACAAGGAGCAGATCAGTTTTGAATGTTCGCCTTATCTGAACAAGAAAGGTATTAATTTCCTCTCCTGCGGTGTGGATGAAATTCTGGCTGATGAAAGCAAACTGCGTCTCGGTAACGGTCAGAACCTGGATTATGATTATCTGATTGTGGCTACCGGGCCGCGCCTGGCCTTTGAGCTGGTGCCGGGCATGGGGCCAGAAGGGCATACCCATTCAATATGTCATGTGGATCATGCGGTGGAAGCGTACAATGCCTTTGAAGAATTCTGCAAGAACCCCGGTCCTATCGTGGTTGGTGCTGTGCAAGGGGTGTCGTGTTATGGGCCGGCATACGAATATGCCTGTATTTTGGATACAGAACTGCGTCGTCGCAAAATTCGCGACAAGGTGCCGATGACCTTTATCACGCCAGAGCCGTATATTGGTCACTTGGGGCTCGGTGGTGTGGAAGACTCCAAGGGACTGCTGGAATCAGAGTTAAGAAAGCGCGATATTAAATTTATCACCAACTGCAGAACAACTGCTGTACATGAACATACACTGGATTATGAAGAGGTGGATCGTCATGCAGAAGTGATTGCATCGGGAACACTGGATCATCAATTCGCGATGCTAATGCCTCCGTTCCGTGGGGTTGGGCCGGTTGCGAACTGTGAAGGGCTGGTCAATCCCCTGGGCATGGTCAAAATTAATGATTATCAGCAAAACCCTCATTTTAAAAATATTTATGCGACGGGTGTGATTGTTGCTATTCCACCGGTTGAAGAGTGCCCCTTGATGGTGGGAACACCTAAAACCGGCTTTATGATTGAATCGATGACCACAGCGATTGTGCATAATATTGTGCATGAACTAAAAGGTGAAGCGCCTGAACAGTGCGGCACATGGGGTGCGATCTGCTTGGCTGATTTCGGTAATGGTGGTGTGGCACTTGTCGCTTATCCGCAAATTCCACCGCGTAATATGGTGTGGGCTAAAGGTGGTAGCTGGGTGCATGTTGCCAAGGTTGGTTTTGAGAAGTATTTCATGCGCAAGATGAAGACCGGTGTATCTGAGCCGTTTATCGAAAAAGCCTTCCTCAAACGCATGGGTATCGAACGACTGAAATAATATAGCAAGAGACCAGGCGGCTGTTGTAGTGGCAGCCGCCTGTTTTCTATCATATATATAATAATATAATAATATAATAATTGTATGGAGACAAGGTGCAGGCTGAACTGACAAAAGAGATCGCCGTAATTTTGGTCATTAAACTAACAGTATTGCTGATCATCTGGCGCTTGTTTTTTTACGATCATGCTCCAGTCATTGTTCCATTAAAGCACTTGTTGCCCTGAAAGAACTACAACACAATAAACAACAGGATATTCAGAAGGAGTGAAATAGAATGGAAGAGGCACTGGTAGATATTTCGAGGTTACAGTTTGCGTTCACCGCGTTGATTCACTTCCTGTTTGTGCCGTTAACGCTCGGCCTGTCGTTATTGCTTGTGGTGATGGAAACATTGTATGTTAAAACGGGTAAACAGATTTATAAGGATATGACCAAGTTCTGGGGCAAGCTGTTTGCGATCAATTTTGCCATGGGCGTGGTGACCGGCTTGACCATGGAGTTCCAGTTCGGTTCCAACTGGGCTTATTACTCTCATTATGTCGGTGATATCTTCGGTGTGGCACTGGCCATTGAAGGGTTAATGGCCTTCTTTCTGGAATCAACCTTCATCGGCCTGTTTTTCTTCGGCTGGGATAAACTGAGTCGCGGCAAACATCTGATGGTCACCGTGCTGGTAGCACTCGGCTCCAATCTGTCGGCATTGTGGATTCTGATTGCCAATGGCTGGATGCAGCATCCGGTTGGTACATTCTTTAATCCGGAAACGATGCGCATGGAACTGGAGAGTTTCTCGGCACTGTTATTTAACCCGATGGCGCAGGTGAAGTTTTTGCATACGCTCTCGGCCGGTTATTTGACCGGAGCCGTAGTTGTGATGGGTATTAGTGCATGGTATCTGCTCAAGGGGCGCGATCTGGAATTTGCCAGGCGCTCATTTACCGTTGCTGCAGCAGTTGGCACGGTGGTATCGATTACCGTGGTCATGCTCGGAGATGAGTCCGGTTATCATGTGGCTGAATATCAGCCGGAAAAAATGGCCGCGATTGAAGCGATCTGGGAAACCGAACCGGCTCCGGCTCCGTTCACTGCTGTTGGCCTCATTGACCAGCAAGCAGGGGAGACCCGATATGGCATCCATATTCCGGCCGCACTCGGTCTGATTGCCACGCGTTCGCTCGATGGCGAGGTGGCCGGCATCAAGGAGCTGGTGGAGAAAAACAAGACGCGCATTCGCAGTGGTTTGAAGGCATATCAACATCTGGCGGCCATGCGCGATGGCAAGGCCGGCGAAGCGGAGCGGCAGGAATTCAATGCGCATGTGAACGATCTCGGATATGCCCTGTTGCTGAAAAAATATGTAAATAACCCGATGCAGGCCAGCAAGGTGCAGATTCAGCAGGCCGCTGCCGATACGATTCCGCGTGTGGCTCCGATGTTCTGGACTTTCCGGGTGATGGTGGCCATTGGCAGTTTTCTGATGTTGTTAATGTTCTATGGTCTGTATGCCGCTCGCAAGGGAACGGCCTGGCAGAATCGCCGGTTACTCAAAGCAGCATTGTGGGCCATACCGCTACCGTTTATCGGTGTGGAAGTCGGCTGGTTTGTGGCTGAATTCGGCAGGCAACCGTGGACTGTCTATGGGGTATTGCCGACCCACTTATCCACCTCATCGCTGCA
>CAYUBK010000165.1:0-2277 GCA_964442955.1 uncultured Zetaproteobacteria bacterium
ATCGGTTCTTGCCCTTGAGGGAAAGCTCACCGAAATGAAATAGTATTTTTGGCATACTGCGAAACCTAGCCAATTCATTCACAATGAGCTTGTTAAAAGTGGCTGCGGTTCACCTTCGTCATTCCCGCGCAGGCGGGAATCCATGGTTTTCAATGAACAGCCGCCGTTCTGGATACCCGCCTGCGCGGGCATGACGCTTTTGTCATGGGACTCCTGTATTATGGGTATTGATACGTTAACACATGCCTGGGCTGTTCAATCTTGCGCTGGCGCGCAACCAGCACATGCTTTTCCGTGCTGCCGTCAGCAGCGAAAAATACCAGCCCGACATTATTCAATGAGGTAATTCGCCCCTTCGATTCCTGCGGACGAATCAGATCGGGGTATTCATTATCATCCACTTTAAGCAAGCCTTTGCCAATAATACCTCCGACCGGATTATTACTGACCGGGCTGGATGTTAGCTGAGCAGCATCAATGTGCATGGAGGCATTGGCATTTTTGAACTGATCCAGCGCACTAAATGAATAATGCACATCCCCCGAGAGAATAGTCACTGCTTGAACGCCGCTGCCTGCTTGCGTCAACACCGATTCAAGCAATGTGAAACCTTCCCGCCATGACTCCAGGTCGAGCGTTGCTGGTGAAAGGCCCAGTTCCAAAGCGATCTGCTGAAATCTTTCCATTCTTGCGAAGCCGAATACCGGCGAAGCGGAAACCAGCAATAATGGATAATCGGCTTGTTCAGCATTGCGCTGCTGCTTCAGCTCCTGAGCCAGCCAGTCGCGAGCAGGCCCGTTCATCAACACACAAGAACCAGCCGCCCCATTCGAGCCGGATTCGCGATGCATGCGCGTATCCAGCACCACAGTAAACGGTTTGGTGGGCAACGTGTATGACCAGCGATCCACCGCTTGCCGATCCAGCATTTGCGCATCAAAGGCATCAGCTTTGCTACCACTGGCTTGATGCTGATTCAAATGCGCTTCAATGGTATCCATAAAGGCATCATCGAATTTGTCCGGATCATTGCCCCAGCCCTGAAAAGCCCAGTAGGCTGCCAGCGCATTGCTGACCATACGTTTACCGAACGGATTGCCATACATTTTGGCTTCCCAGGCCGGATTCAGATTCCAGTCATCGGTCACTTCGTGATCATCGAAAATCATATAGACCGGAATATTGGCCAGCAGACGCCGGATATCGCGACGCGTGGCAAAAAACGCCAGCGCACGCTTATATTCCTGATCATAAGTGCCACGCGCCGAGCCATCAATGCGGGAAAACATGGCACGTTTCTTCGGCAACGACACTTTTCCACCCAGTACAGCCAGATACATACCGGCATACTCTGCAAACGTCAGCAGATGATTATCGCCGGCCGTTGAAGTGATGCCGAAGCCAGCCAGATTGAGTCCATGCATTCGACCATGCAGTTTTATATCAGCCGGAACCTTATCGAGGCCGCGCATACGTTCACGCCAACCGGTCAATGATTCACTTTGATCAATCAGCATGGCCAATACGGGCATGGCGACATCATCGGCATAAATCTGATCTCCAGTCAAAAACAGGGCGGCAGGCCGTTCATTCAAATCATCAAAATTCGCCTCGATTAAACCTGCGCCGCTACTGAGTTGATCCATCTTTTCCCAACCGGGCAACGCCTGTTTGGCATGGGGACGGCGGCATGAGCCGTGCAGAATGCGTTTGAACTTTGAGTCGACCGGAATAAAAAAACCGGGTAATTGCTGATGCCCGGATTCATAAAACACAAAATCGGGATTCCCCCGCACCAGGCTGGACTCATTGCCACTGGCATCCTGAACAAGCAGATCATAATAAAGCAGTTCACCTTCAGGGAATGTTGCATTGCCGGGATCGGGACTGATTTTCAACAGGTGCACAAACAGCTTATCGCCCAGTTTCACTGTCCTGAAGCTGGAATGCTCGCTTATGGGTGGTTGTGTTACATCATGCCCGTACAAACGGCCATTGAGCAATAACGGCTCGCTACTGGCCAGCCAGATATTGACCTGCGTTGTATCCACTCTTCTCAGGATCGGCCCTGCCAGAATTTTATCCATATCGATACTCCCTAAGGTTGACTTACAAGCTGAGCAACATGTCGATCAGGTTCGGTTGCGGAAACAGATCAAATTTATCCTTGCGGACATTGCCGTGTGTCCACATGCCCTTCACCTTGCCGTAGTATGCATCTGCATTATATTCGAAAGCCTTCACCCCATTTTTCTTGACCTCAGCGACCAGCCCGGC
>CAYUBK010000165.1:2377-4526 GCA_964442955.1 uncultured Zetaproteobacteria bacterium
CCGCGATTATCCTTGGCCCAGCCATCCACGGTTTTATACGGGTTATGCCAGCCGGCGGTGTGGTGCAGAAACAAATATTCCTTTGGCGTCGGCCCAGCCTTGTATTCACCTTCAGGCAGAAAATATTTATGCACCATCAGCTGTTCATTCGGTGCATACACACGCTCCGAGTTATCTGTAGTGACATGACTTTCCCGAATAGCCGCAAGCGTTTGCGGCCCTACGATGCCATCGACCACCAGATGATGCTTCTTCTGGTAAGCCTTGACTGCCTTCTCGGTTCCAGCGCCGAAATCCCCATCATCTTTAATACCCAATGCCTGTTGCATTTCTGCAACCTCGCGCCCTCTCGATCCTTTTCTTAGTAACATTTCTGATTACCTCCCGCTTCGATATACTTCTCTTTGCAAAACTCTATTTACCCGACTGCTGTTAACGCGCATGGACATTTTCCATCCCGTGATATGAAACATTATCATGGCATGGAAAAAATCCATGCAAACGCGTTATTTGTTGCATGTTAAATATTGGCCAGCATACGCTGTTCCTGTTCGACAAATGCAATCATGGCGGGCGCAGATTGCTTAATGCTTTTGTATAAACGCAGCAGCGCCATAAGCAATGCCGCCCAACCGGTAAACACTGAACGCCTGATCAGATCGATGACCATATCCAACAGGGAGGCCATAAATTTGCAGGATAACGCAAACATTGATGATTTATTGGCCAGATATTCGGCCACCCTGTTCACATCTTCCGGATTGCCGAAATCATGTACCACGGTGGTAAAATCGAAATCCTTATCATGGTGCATGCGCAGCACGGGATGATCGGGGTTCAGCTTCAAACCACGCCATGGGAACACAAGCTCTTTTTTGGCGAAGAATGAGAGTGATCCCACCACGCCGGACACCACTGCCCGAACCGCTTCAAACGATTTCAGAATAAAACTATAGGCCAGTCGGGTCAGGTTTTTCAGCCAGGTAACGCCCTGCTTTACGATAGATTTGAACCAGTGCCAAGCCCGTTTGATACCATCCCAGATACGCGAGCCGATCGACCGCAGTTCTTGCCACACTTTCTGAATCAAATTTATGTCCGATTCTTCATCCGAACTCTCCAGTATGTTGCGGTACACATCTTCGCTATCCACTGGCGACTCATGCATGGCAGAGAGCATCTCCGCATGGATTTTACCAAAGAAAATAGGGAAATATTTGGTCAGAAATTGGCGGGCGTACATTGTTTTATGCCCACCCTCATTCCGATCATCCCAGAACTGCCCGATGACATCGAACAACGACCCCATGCGCAACTCATAGCGCCGATCAAAGGTGCTCAGGATATCTGAATCGCGATACCCGCTCGGTGCCACATGGTCGTATCCAAGCAACCATAATTCCGATCGGGCCATATTGAGGATAAATCGAGCGAATATGGTCGACAGCTCATCGCCTTTCCCATTCAACTGCTCCCGGAAATCCCCACTCAACGGTTCCGATGCAGCCAGGTGGGCAACCAGCGCATCCTGATCCATCAGCAGGCTGACGCTGCTCAAGCATAAATCACCCGACAAGTCCTGATCTGCAAGATCAAAGCAAGCGTTCGAAAGCTGCGTAAATTTATTCAGTCCATGATTGATCTGATCATCATCGGGAGAACCATATAGCGGAGAAGCCGGGCAAAGGCCCAGCGCATGCAACCGCAGGTGCACGGCGCGTTTCAGCGCCGAGCAAGCCAAGCCGCTACGATCAAACCAGCGTTCAAGATTAGTCGGTTCTTCAAAACTGACCAACTCCTGCAAGACTGCCCACGTCTGCTCGCCGACCCAGCCATCGACGGCAAAATCGCCCACCGTCAGTCCGACTTCTTTCTGAAATGTTTTGATCGCTGTTTCTAATTGCGCGCCGAGATTCGCCTGACCACTATCCCGCTCCAGATAACCGAGCATGAACAACCGCTTGCGAATCGTTTTCAGTCGGGAAACGGCATATTCATTTTTGTGTGCCGGCTTTGTGGTCGGCAATGGTGTGATAACATGCTTCTCAACAGCTTCTGCCAGCGCTGATTCAAGCAGACCATAGCGTTCCGGGTATGCTCCGGACTCTAATGCTGCGACTGTTTCCTGAGTGTCGTCTTTGACAACGAC
>CAYUBK010000166.1:0-4505 GCA_964442955.1 uncultured Zetaproteobacteria bacterium
TGATTACGCATATGGAACACCATTCCAATATCGTGCCGTGGCAGATGCTGTGCGAACGCGTTGGCGCAACGCTGAAAGTCGTGCCAATCAACGAACGCGGCGAGCTGATCATGGATGCATTTGAGGCGTTGCTCTCTGGGCGCACCAAGCTGGTGGGCGTGGTTCATATGTCCAATGCGCTGGGCACCATCAATCCGGTTGAGACTATTATCAAAAAAGCCCATGCCGTGGGTGCGAAAGTATTGGTGGATGGTGCGCAGGCGGCGGCGCATCTGGCCGTGGATGTGCAAGCTTTGGATTGCGATTTCTATGTCACCAGCGCCCATAAAATGTATGGCCCGACCGGCATTGGCATCTTGATCGGCAAGGCATCGATACTGGAATCCATGCCGCCGTATCAGGGCGGCGGCGATATGATTCTCACTGTCAGCTTTGAAAAGACCGAATACAACGACATCCCCTATAAATTCGAGGCGGGTACACCGCATATCGCCGGCGCCATCGGCTTCGGCAAGGCGATTGAATATATCGAGGCCATCGGCTTTGATGTGATTGGCAAACGTGAAAAAGCATTGCTGGCTTATGCCACCGCCAAAGCGAAAGCCTTTGACGGCTTACGCCAGATTGGCACAGCGGCGGAAAAAGCCTGCGTACTGTCATTCGTACTGGATCAGGTGCATCCGCACGATCTGGGCACCATTGTCGACCGTGAAGGCGTGGCCATTCGCGCCGGCCACCACTGCGCTATGCCGGTGATGCAGTTTTTCCAGGTGCCTGCCACAGCGCGCGCCTCGTTCTCGGTCTACAACACCGAAGCGGAAGTGGATGCATTATTCGTGGCATTAGAAAAAGCAAAAGCGATTTTCGCATGAGAGCCATAAACCACAAAGACACTAAGGCACAAAGAAGAGGCAAAGGAAGGTTCGTTTTTACTTTGTGTCTTTGTGCCTTAGTGGTGAAAAAAGGTTTTTAGATATGTTTGATTTGAGAGATTTATATTTACAGGTGATCGTCGATCACAATAAAGCGCCGCGCAATTTCGGCAAGCTGGATCATTATAATCACGAGGCCGATGGCTACAATCCGCTCTGTGGCGATAAGCTGCATGTCTATCTGGATGTGAACAATAACGGCGTCATCGAAGATGTATCATTCGAGGGTGAAGGTTGTGCTATTTCGGTGGCTTCGGCATCGTTGATGACCGAAGCAGTCAAAAATACGCCGTTATCGGAATTCGCACAGAAATTTGAACAATTCCAACATATGGTCACATCCGATCTGGCCGAAGTGCCGGATGAAGAAGCACTGGGCAAGCTGGCGGTACTGGCCGGGGTGCGCGAATTCCCCAGCCGTATCAAATGTGCTGTGCTGTGCTGGCATACCCTGAAATCAGCCGTGGCCGATTCCCACGAAGTGGCGAAAACAGAATGAACAGCGCTGGCGATACAGTTACTACAACCCGCGATGTCGATGCGATTCTGATTCCGCTAGGCACGCCTGTTACCATTCCTGCCGGAGCGATGGTGCTGATTACGCAGGAGTTGGGGGGAACCTATACCGTCAGCGTATCCGGAAATCTGGCTCGTGTGGAAGGAAAGGATGCCGATGCACTGGGACTTGATGAATCCAGCGAAGCAGTAGATGCAGAAGCGAACGAGCAAAGCCCTGTCACCTCAGGCCCGGTCGAAGAACAGGCTATCTGGGATATACTGAAAACCTGTTATGATCCCGAAATACCGGTTAATATCGTCGATCTCGGGCTGGTCTATGATGTGCATGTGGTGGATACGGATGAAGGCGCGAATCATGTCGATATTACCATGACGCTGACCGCGCCCGGATGCGGTATGGGGCCATTTATTGTCGATGATGTGCGCGCCAAAACATTGAGTGTGGAACATGTGGGCGATGTGGAAGTGCAACTGGTCTTTGATCCTGTTTGGGATCGATCCATGATGAGCGATGAAGCGCGCTTGCAACTGGGTATGTTTTAAAGAAATTTAAAAAACTTTTGAACTTCTCTGCAGCAAATATTTCTTGTGCATTTTGCACGAAGTATTTTTCGTAAGCATTTAATATTTGCGGGAAGTTTACATAAACGCTGCAGCAAGCACCCCATAACGCACCAGCTTGCCGATACTCACCAGAATCAGGAAAGAAACGACTGAACAGCGCAACAGGCCTGCCGCCAAACAGAGCGGGTCGCCAATAATCGGCAACCATGCCAACAGTAGTGCCGGCCTGCCGAATTTAGAAAACCAGCTTTCCGCCCGCGCAGTTTGCTGCTCGGAAATGCGCAACCACCGCCTATGCACCGCTTCATTGCCCAGCCGCCCCATGGCATAGGTAATCAGACTGCCCAGCACATTGCCCACGGTTGCGATCAGCACCAGCATCCGGGCATCGCCTCCTGCGTTGAGACGGTACAGTAGTACCGCCTCGGAACCACCCGGAAACAGCGTGGATGATACAAGCGCCGAAAAAAAGAGTCCCCAGTCCATGCATGAATGCTAACGCGCATGGATTTTTTTCCACCCCTTTAATAAGCAAGCTGATGAAGCAATGGGCATTGCTTCATCAAGCGCGATAGCTTCATTGAAAACTCGGGGCGGAAAAAATCATGCAGGCGCGTTGTTTATTTCATGTTAACCATGCTCTACGATTACTGCATGATATATTGTTTCGACTCGCCGTTTGGCACTGTTTCCTATGACTGGAATGGAAAGGTATGCAGGCATATCTGGTTGCAGAGGCATGGCGAAACACAGGCTGAGCAGGATGATCCGGTTTCTTTATGGTTGCAGTGCTGGTTTAACGGGCAGGCAGCACCCTTGCCACCGCTTACCCCACCAACTACGGCATTTCAGGCAAAAATGCGTCCGGCTTTGTTGGCTATTCCTGCTGGCGAAACCCGTACTTATGGAGAAATCGCAGGACAACTGAGCACATCGGCGCGCGCTATGGGGCAGGCGTTGGGCGCAAACCCGCTACCTCTGTTAATTCCATGCCACCGCGTTGTTGCAGCAGATGGTATAGGCGGCTTTGCATGCGGTCTAAGCTGGAAAAAGAA
Source organism: uncultured Zetaproteobacteria bacterium (assembly GCA_964442955.1). GTDB lineage: Bacteria > Pseudomonadota > Zetaproteobacteria > Mariprofundales > Mariprofundaceae > Mariprofundus. The sequence continues at coordinate 3,071 of CAYUBK010000166.1, forward strand.
GCTGCTTCAGTTTGAAGGTAGCCTGTAGGCTGCCTCTACTGCTTGAGTTGCCAGCCAGCTCAAGTCATGCTGCGCTGATGAAAATCGTTAGCTGGAATGTAAATTCCCTGAATGTGCGCCTGCCCCATGTACTGGCTTTTCTCGAACAGGAGAAACCTGATGTGCTGGCCTTGCAGGAAACAAAAACGACCGACGATAAATTTCCGCTCGATGCCATCAGGGATGCCGGATATCAGTCCGTTTTTTCCGGCCAGAAAACTTATAACGGCGTCTGCCTGTTAAGTCGTAAGCCGGCTACGAATATTGTCGTCGATATTCCGGGGCTGGATGATCCGCAACGGCGTTTACTGGCTGCCAGCGTGGATTCGATACGCATCATCAATGTCTATATTCCCAATGGTCAGGAGGTCGGCTCGGATAAATATGGCTATAAATTTCGCTGGCTAAATGCTTTTCGCGATTATCTGAAAACCGAACTGGCTCAGCATGCGCAGGTGATTGTGCTCGGTGATTTCAATATCGCGCCAACAGATATAGACGTTCACGACCCGGGGCGCTGGCATGAAAAAATCATGTGCTCAACTGCAGAACGTAAATGGTTCCAATCCCTGCAACAGCTTGGTCTGGTCGATACCATCCGCCAGCTTCACTCGGCTGACCCCAAGTTTAGCTGGTGGGACTATCGTATGAATGCATTCCGGCGCAACTGGGGTATCCGTATTGATCATGTTCTGGCCACAACAAGCTTGAATCCGGTTGGCGCAGATATTGCTAAATATTACCGGACGCTCGAGCGCCCCAGCGATCACGCTCCGGCCTGGGTCGAGTTTGAATAAGGAGTTTTTATAATGAAGCAAATTCAGCATACGCTCACCATAGCTTGCCATAGCCATGGCTTCACAAATTTTACAACCGAGATAAACAAGCGGGTGCATGAAAGCGGCGTATTGGCCGGTCTGGTCAATCTATTCCTCAAGGATATCGGCTGCTCGCTCAGTATTCAGGAAAATACCAATAAGGACACCCTGCAAGATATGGAAATCCTTATTACCCATGCCGCACCGGATAAGCACAAATCTCACCACTCCCGAAGCAATGAAGCCGGTGACGCGCACGAATATACCCGCATGGCGCTCACCAATATGTCGCTGACCATTCCGGTTCAAAACGGACGCCTTGTTTTGGGACCATGGCAAGCAATTTGTTTGTACGAGCACCACTCTCACGCAAAAAACCGCCGCATCTTTTTTCACATGATCGGGAGTTAATCCGCACGGTAATTGTAGAGGCTCGCTCACACTGGCCTGATCATCGCTTGTGGCGTTACCTGTCAGGGTTCTGCCACTAGCTTCACCGGCTTAGCTTTCCGGAGGCGGATTTTTTTATGTTAAATCGTTTGTTCGGGTTGTTTTCCCGTGATATTTCCATTGATCTT
>CAYUBK010000167.1:0-4496 GCA_964442955.1 uncultured Zetaproteobacteria bacterium
AGGGAAAGACTATCGTGAATAGTCTACGCGAATTCTTCTCCACCGACTGGGAAGCAATGACGCATGCCGACTGGACAGGAATGGTTATTGCGCTGGTACTGACTGCGCTAATGATTGGACTCTACGTCTGGATATTCAAACCGGCCAACCGCGATCACTTTGAACAATACCGTGATTTTGTAAATGATAACGATGAAGATTTAGAGAGGGAGGTTGGTCATGGCCAAACAAAATAAGCCAGAACATGCCCCGGATACGGGCCACGAGTGGGATGGGATTCGCGAGTTAACCAACCCACCGCCGCGCTGGTGGATGATTGCTTTTCATGCCGGCTGGATCTGGTGCATCGTTTATTTCGTACTCTATCCGGCAATTCCACTGGTGCACGATTCCACCAAAGGGATTCTGGGCTGGACGCAAATCAAGGAATTCAAAGCTGCAGTGGCTGAAAATGATGCCATCAAGGCGCCTTTTCTTAAAAAAGTGGGTGAAATGGATGGTCAGGCTCTGCTTGCTGATGCCGGCATGCGTAATTTCGCCGAATCCTCCGCCAAAGCCATTTTCGGCGATAACTGTGCGGCTTGCCATGGTGCCGGTGGTGAAGGTGCGCCGGGACTTTTCCCCAACCTGGCTGATGATGACTGGTTATACGGCGGTGATTTCGACACCATCGTTGAAACCATCACCGATGGCCGGGAAGGATCCATGCCTGCCCATATCAACCAGCTTGACGATGCCGAAATCAACAAACTGGCCGATTTCGTCATAGCCTCATCACAAGGCAAAGCCACAACAGAAGGTTTGACCCGCTTTAATGAAGCTGGCTGTTCAGGCTGTCATGGTGAAGATGCAAAAGGCGGCGCCATCAATGAACTGGGCACCGGTGCAGCCAACCTGACTGACGGCATCTGGCGCTTCGGCAGCTCACGCAATGAAATTTTGCGTACGATTCGTTATGGCGTCAATGAAGACCCGGCAGAATCGCCCAAAACGCGAACTGCCATCATGCCGTCTTTCGGGGAAAAACTGAGCCCGGAAGCGATCAAAATGCTGGCCGTTAAAGTGCATGAACTCGGTGGTGGCAAATAGGAGGTTGAAATGGATGCGGTTGTAATTGGAGTCATTATTGCTCTGGGTGGCACTTTCGTAGTCATTGCTTATTTAGCATACCAGTTTTTCAAAATCATCGGCAGTAAGGATGATAATGCATAAATAAGCAGTTTTACAATGTAAAGGGAGGTTCATTGAACCTCCCTTTTTCTTTGGAGATTGTGATCAGCTACAGGATTCGAAAAGATTACTGAAAGGATTGAAATGGACGAGCAGTATTTTGTGACATTGCTCGCGATTTTCACTTTGTGCTCTCTGCTCCTTTGCATGAAATTGCCTGAGAATGCAGCCATACACTGTTCGCTACAATTGCCTTAAGTCTGACAGACTAGCCTGCGATATTGAAAAACCGCATCAGTGAATTTATTTTTTGTCGACTAAGGCCATATCAGCTGGTGTATCGAAATCGGTAAAACTGCGCAGGTCGGGATCGAGCGGGCGTAGCTCTTGTTCGGTCAGAATCGCAGTGCTCAGTGATGGAATCAGTCGCATCAGGCTGCGGCGGCCCTGTGCGATACAGCTCTGCATGGCGGGCAGACAAGTTCCCTTCGCGTAAAAAGCAGGCATCGGCTGCAAACTGCCCCCCACCTCGGCCAATACAGCATCGTGACCGGGGCGATGATCGGCCATCTGTTGCAGAACAGCGGGCACAACGAATGGCATATCCACACCGGTGACAAATACCCAGTCTGTTCGTACCTCTGCCATCGCGGCCGCGATGCCCATTATCGGGCCGCGCCCCTCACCTGCATCCATCACCTGTACTACATTACTCTGTGATACATCGAGCGAAAGCGGTTCACGCACACTAAGCACGATCTCGTCAAACAGCGGCGACAGGTTCTTAATAGCATGGTTCAGCAGAGATTTACCCCTAAATTCAACATACGCCTTGTCCCGCCCCATGCGGCGGGATTCACCACCGGCCAGAATCACAGCTATACAGTTTTTAATCATTATCGGCTATGGAAATCGGTTCGCCGTCTAGGCTGATACTGTTCTTTTCGCGCCAGTAGTTTCGGATACCCACCTCCCCCTTTTTCTCGGCCCATCGATTCAGCACCGGACGCTCGCCGACGAAATCATACAGCGGTACGCCAAAGCCACATGAGGTATGCACCAGATCGACGTCCAAATCGAAGATATGCCGCGCACCGGGCAAGGGATCGAAGTGGGTATATAACGCATTCCATTCCGCATCCGTGGTTAGCACCATACGTGCATTCCCGTAGAGACGCAGAATCAGTGGCGGCCCTTCAAAGGCACAGAACATCACCGTCATACGATTATCCTGTAGCAGATGTGCAGCCGTTTCGTTGCCACTGCCGGTCAGGTTCAGCCAGGCCACCCGGTTCGGGCCAAGTATGCGCAGGCTATTTAACCCCTTGGGCGAGAGGTTGATCCGGCTCTCATGCGTTGCCGTAGCAACAAAAAACATCTGCTGTCTGGCAATAAAATCACTATGCCTGTCATTGATTGCGGTATACTTCTCACCCATTGCACTGCTCCTGTTGCTTTAACCAGTCTAGGATAAATACTACCACAGCTTCGGTATCATCCAGTTCAAAGACCGGTACATCGACGGGTACGTCTTGAACATCGCTAACCAAAGCTATTAAATATGACGGATTACAACGCAGCTGGTTTGAACGCGCTGCTCTGAGCACTTCAATCTTGGCACCCGGCAGTGAGGCGTAACCTTCCACCAGCAGCAGATCAAAACCGGAAAAATAACGTTCGGCCAATAAGTGAGGATTCAAATCTTTCTCAACATCCTGAACCATCAACATCCGTTCCGGCCCGACCAGCAACGATGCAGCAGCCCCGGCCTTTTTATGCCGCCAACTGTCTTTGCCGGGCGTATCCATTTCATGCTGGTGATGACTGTGTTTAATGGTGCCGACACGCAGACCCTGATGCGCCAACGCCGCAATCAATTTTTCAAGCAGTGTGGTTTTGCCCGAATTCGAGCGACCCACGATAGAAAGCACAGGAACCATTTAAACTATTGTCACGTTGCGAACACATGCCAGGCAAGACGCATGGAACGCAATAATTGAGCCATATCGGTACATATGGTGATTGCATGAGACCATGCAACGCTGCATATCCTGGGTGCAGTAGTGGCGCTCATGGGTGTTGCATCACCCAGGAATCACCATCGGGCGTGGTTTCCTTTTTCCAGATAGGTACACGTTTTTTCAATTCATCAATCAACCATTCACAAGCTTCAAAAGCGGGTTTTCTATGCTCTGCCCCCACCACAATCAACACGATTTGCTCACCAGCATGGACAGTCGTGATGCGATGAATGATGCGGGCATCAATAATATCGAATCGATCCATAGCCTCTGTTCGCAAAGCCCGCATCGCAGTCTCCGCCATGCCAGCATATTGCTCAAAGGTAATGACCGACACATCGCGTCCTTCGGAAAAGTCACGCGCACAACCAAGAAACGAGGCAATGCCACCGATGCGTCTGGAAGTCGCACGCAGTGCATCCACTTCCGTCTCAATCGAAAAATCTTCTTCCTGAATACGAACAGATTTCATCATCCGCCCGAGAATGGCGGCATGATTGCCACTTCATCGCCATCTTTCACAAGCAAACTCATATCATTTATTTGTTCTTGATTCACGGCCACCAATAAAGGATGAAAGTCACCACAACCAACTGAGTCCACCACGTCTGCAACTGCCATTCCCTCACTGGCAGGCAACAAGCAATTACGCTTTTCCAACTTATCTGCAATCGAGCCAAAGAAGACAACTTGCACACTCATTCGCGAACCCAATCACCGGATTTTCCACCTCTTTTTTCTTCCAGTTGAATCGCCGTGATACGCATGCCTTTATCGACTGCTTTGCACATATCGTAAATGGTTAGCAATGCCGTGCTGACGGCGATCAGCGCCTCCATCTCCACGCCTGTTTTGCCATTGCATTTGACCGATACTGCCACTTTAAGGCCGCAGTTTTCTTCCAGCTCCGTGAATGACACATCAATACCGGAAAGCATTAATGGATGGCACATTGGAATCAGATCGGGGGTTTTCTTGGCGCCCATTACCGCTGCCACATCAGCCACAGCCAGCACATCGCCCTTCTTCAGTTTACCCTGTTGAATATGTTCAAGCGTTTCCGACAGCATATGAATTTCTCCGGAAGCAATGGCAACGCGCGTGGTCACATCTTTGGCCGATACATCCACCATGCGGGCGCGGCCTGATTCATCGAAATGAGTGAGTTTAGTCATGGTAGGCCACCTTTGTTTGCTGTTCTGGATTCCCGCCTGCGCAGGAATGACGAGGTAAAGAGGTTAATAATTTACCTTGCCGCATATGCCAATGCTGATGCGCCAGCACGCGCGCATCTTCGGCATCATG
>CAYUBK010000168.1:0-4428 GCA_964442955.1 uncultured Zetaproteobacteria bacterium
ACCTCCGGATGGCGTAGCAATGCCAAAGCGCGCAGCCATGACTTTATGCTCATGCGCTTAATACCTCCGCTTGCCTGCAGTCCAGTTGTTCAGCCATCGCCCAGAACTCTTCATCCCAATAGTCAGTCCCGCTATGCGAATGCGGCCACTCCCCGCCTGCACCACCATCGGGACCAGTCGTGCCGAGCAGCGAACGAACGGATTCAGCAGCGCTACCACCCAGCATTCGATCAAGCCTGCCACCGGCAGACTGAAAACCGGACAAAGATGCCGATGGCAACGAAGGTTGTTGCAATAAATCCCGCAAATGTTCATCCCATCCGGCCACAGACACAGGAATGCTGTAGCGCTCCGCGATCAGTTTGAAGCCTGCCTGCCTGAGGTTTTCCAATAGTTCTGGCTCCTGCCAGAGACGTTGCAACTGGATTGCTGCCGCCCCGATATCGGCAACAGGAAACATCAGGGCATTTTCATTGTGATGCAGTGCAGATTCAAGCCCGGAACCTATATAGCGCGATGATACTACAGCAACGCCAGCAGCCATCGCCTCCCAGACTACGATAGGTCCGGTCTCCCACAGCGAGGTCAACAACAATGCATCCACTTCTTCGAATATCTGCTGCTGTAATTGCTCCGGCGTCAGAAAGCCCAGGAAGATGACCCTGCCGTCATCAACCCGAGCACCCATTGCCTCGCGCAGCTTCGCTTCATCCGGCCCGGTTCCGGCAATCTTCAGTTCATAGGGGACAGACATATCTTCGAGCTGAGCCAAAATCACGGGCAGGTCAAAAACCCGTTTCTGATCCTGTTCCAGGCGTCCAACATAAGCAATTCTCAGACATGTTCCGGCCTTGCTATCCTGCCGCTTGTTTTGCTTTACGCCGCAAGGAACGTAAAATACTTTTCCAGCATCAATATGGCAGTGATCCATCGCCAGTTTACATGCCAGCTGATTAACGCAAAAAACACCATCCAGGAGCGAGCCATACGCTTTGATATCATCATACAGATCAGGCTGAATGCCATGCACAGCCATAGCAATTTTGAGTGCCGGAAGCCTGTGCTGGCGTAACCGTGCAGTCCCCGCAATGGCATCGGGGATGTTCACCGTAACAACGATATCCGGCTTCACCTCAGCAACAGCCTTCTCCACCGCGCGAAGACGCCCCTCCTGTGTGCTGCTATTGCACGGAATGGCATGCCAGTTCGTATGCGCGTGCCTGGCCAGATATTTCCCCGGCAGATGATAACGCGGCCCTGCAACAAGCCCAACGGTCACTTCCCATCCCAGTCCATGCAGCCCCGGCTCCATATAATCGAGCCATGTTGCAAGTCCGCCCAGCACATAAGCTGAAGGGGCAATAAACATGACCGACGGCTTTTTTTCATTGCTGCTCATATTAAAATAAAAATCCTTTAGCCACTGATAGCCTAGGCTACCTTCTCTGGCGCAGCCATTCACCTTGTACCCCGGGGCAGTATCTCTGGTTGTACCATTCACCTTCTCCAACGAAGTCACACTGATTATATTCAACTTTTCCTGAATGATACTCTTCATTGCAGGCAGTGCTCTGCTGATAGCTCAAATAGCCCTACCAAAAGCTATCACTATTTCCCCTGATTCGTGAATATTCGTGGAATCAGTGGCTCGCTTATCGTTTACTCTAATGCTGTAAAAACCAAAACCTTTAGCCACTGATTCACACGAATGAACACTGATTATATTCAACTTTTCCTGAATGATACTCTTCATTGCAGGCAGTGCTCTGCTGATAGCTCAAATAGCCCTACCAAAAGCTATCACTATTTCCCCTGATTCGTGAATATTCGTGGAATCAGTGGCTCGCTTATCGTTTACTCTAATGCTGTAAAAACCAAAACCTTTAGCCACTGATTCACACGAATGAACACTGATTATATATTCTTGTATTCGTGTGTACAAGGTGAATGCGCTGGCGCAAATAGGGTGCACTGGGGGATTCGTGGCTTACTTGTTGCCTGTTATCCATGATTAAAAAACCAATCGTTTGTACTCTACGCTTTTTCCACCCATATTTATCAGATACCCAAGCTTTATTCCTGTTGCTTTCAAATAGTTCAGTAATTGCGCTTCATTTATCCGCGATAACCGCTCAACCGCCTTCAACTCAATAATGATCTTTCTGTCAACCAAGATATCAGCAAAATAGCATCCGACACTCAATCCTTTATATGAGACGGCTATTTCCTTTTGTGCTTCAACCGAAACTCCCCTAATACGAAACTCTTTGACCAAAGCATTCTCGTATACTTTTTCCAGAAACCCAGAGCCCAACACGTTGTGAACCTCAAACACTGCCGACATCACCTGAAACGATAGTTCTTCATAAATAATATCAGTCATAACACCTCAGGCGTAAGCCTTTAACCACTGATTATTTATCTATTCGTGGTCATTCGTGAAATCAGTGGTTCGTTTATCACATTTGATGGATAGTCAAAAGCTAAGCATCAGCCACTGATTCACACGAATGATCACTGATTCTAACCCTTTATTCGTGGCTCGTTTATTGCCGTTCTTCACTTTCAACTTTCAACTTTCAACTTTCAACTTGTAACCGATTCACTGTTCACGCTCTTTAACGCTTGTTCCATACTCTGTATCAGCCGGGAGTCACTGCACCTGAAATGCGGCCACTCCTCGCCAGCACTGGCATGCGCAATCCGCATCATGGCCAACCTGCGGCACTTTTCCCATATCGGCCAGGGCAAGCTTAACGGCCCTCTCGCATTGAGACTGGCTGGCCGGGATGGAGCCGGCACTGGCGGCAATGCCATACAGGAGTCCAGGGTATCCGACCAGAGGCGAGCAAAGTTACTGAGTGAGAAATTACGGCTAATATGCTGAGCAGCGGCCTGCCCCATCGCCATCAACCTGTCCGGATCATTGTAGAGTCCATACACCAGTTTGACTGCACGACTGAGATCTCCGACCGGAAAAACAAGGGCATTATCTCCTTCCAGCACCAGCCCATCTGTATGCACGCCGCGAAAGGCAGATGTCACCGGCACGATGCCAAAACTCATCGCTTCAGCAATTGAGTAGCCCCATGCCTCGGACGGTGAAAAGTGGACGAGCACATCCAGCTCGGGATAAAATTCATTATTGAGCTCCGTTTGACTCAATTCACCACGATAGGTGAAATGACCGGGATATGCTCTGGCAAGGGCCGCCAGTTCAGACCCACTATCGCCTTTACCTGCCACCCACATCTCCGCCTCGGGACAGCAGGCATGCAATGCCTTATAAAATGGAGCGATATCTTCGGCCCGCTTATCTGAGCCGAGCCTGCCAACATAACCCACCCGAAAAGGGCGCGTTGCTCTCCGGACATTCGCCCCGTGAACGTCAACAGCATTGCTGATATGTTTCAGCCTTTCCGGCGCGAACCCTGCATCCTGTGTCGCCATGGCATGATAACTTAGTCTGCTGACACAGACTGCCATATCGATCACATCAGCGTTCTGAATCAGGCAGGCTGCCTGCGCTGCCAGGTTGCCATGGTTCATTGCGATCAGGTGAAATGCAGAATCGCCCCTGTATCGCAGTCGCCGCACAGCCTCAAAAGCACTATCCAGCACATTGAGAACCACCACATCGGGATTGACAGCCAGGATTGCTCGCTCAATCGCCTGAATGCGCCCCTCCTCAGTCCCGCTTCTTCCATCCATGCGTATGGCTTTCAGTGCAGGCCGGAAGGATTCCACCCGGGCCGGATCGTGAAACTTCGCACCCCAGGCCAGCCCAACCGTCACTTCCCACGCATACTCCTTCAATGCCTGTGAGAGAAATTCAACCCAGGTACCTATACCACAGGCTGTTGTGGCAGATGAATAAAGTATCAGTACTTTTTTCTTCACGAGGTTTTATTTCTGAATAGCTGAATTGTCATTCGCCACCGGAGCGGGATTTGCCCATACATTTTTTTGGGGAGCTTCGCCTGTCTTCCGCTATGTACTGAGGCCTTGCCTTGACCTCTTCATATAACCTTGCCACATACAAACCCAGCAACCCCAGACCAAACATCGAACAAGCACCAATAATCAACTGCAGCAGAATAACCGAGGTAAAACCGTCCACTGCATTGCCGGACAGGTAGACCGATAATGTCTGAAAACCAAGTATAATCGAAAAGAAAAACATCGCGCCACCCAGAATGGTGACCAGATAGAGAGGGATCACTGAAAAAGAAGTAATCGCATTAATCGCCAGCTGGATAAGCGACATCGAACTCCAGCTGCTCCCCCCCCCTCGCGGGGTAGTACATCAAATGGTATTGTCGTGCGTTTAAAACCGACCCATGCGCTTATGCCTCTAAAGAAACGCACCCGTTCAGTAAAGCTTCGTATTGCAGTAACCACCTTCCGATCCAGCAGCTTGTAGTCACT
>CAYUBK010000169.1:0-4425 GCA_964442955.1 uncultured Zetaproteobacteria bacterium
CTCAATGGTGTGTTGATTGGAGTCGATGCTCCGATTGAGAATAAACAGTCCAATTCGTGGAATCATCCGCTGTATTTTACGATTCCCAACGGGCTATTAACATCGGACGAGAACCTGCTCTATATCCGCCTGGAATCAGCTGTACATAGTCGGGGACGTTTGCTGCCTTTTTATATGGGAGCAGATGAACTTCTCAGACCAATATATGAGCATAATTACTTTTTTCGGGTCACCTTGAGTCAGTTGGTCGGTGCTTTTGCATTGACTATGGGGCTTTGTGTTGGCCTGATTTGGGTGGTCAGGCGTGAGCCTCTATATGGCTGGTTTGCACTTGGTTCGTTGTTCTGGGCATTTTATACGGCTTGGTTTTTTGTTCGTTCCATGCCTTTAGAGTTGTCTCACTGGATAGCGTTGACCAATAGCAGTGGTGTCTGGATGATCGGATGTATGTGGATGTTTGTCGGTACATATATCGGTCTGAAGCTTAAGAGCCAGAAACGTATGATCATGATATACTGCACAGTTACCACTATAGTGTTGTGGAATATGCCTCAGCATATGTTACTTGATGCACTTGTTTTTGCCTACTTGCCGTTGTTTGTTCTGTGGGGATGGTTGATGCTGTTGTTTTTCAGACACTGGCAAGCACAGCAGGCAAGTTTCGACATGGGGGTTATTTTTCTTTCGATCACACCGATCGTTACACTTGGTTTTTTCGACTGGGTAAACCTTGCCTTTCATTTGCAGTATCCATATTTACTGCACTATTCGGCACCACTCATTTTTCTTTTGATCGGTTGGGTGTTGATTCGCCGTTTTAACACAGCGATTCGTGACGTTGAAGTGTTGAACCTGGAGCTGGAAGCGAGAGTCGCCAAACGTGAAACCGAACTCACGGATGCCTTCGAAACTATCCATGTGCTGGAAAAGCAGAAAGTGCTCAAAGCAGAGCGCGAGCGCATTATGCGCGATATCCATGATGGTGTCGGCGGCCAGCTGGTATCAGCTCTGGCAATCATGGAGGGGGATGGCGAAGCCAATAAAGCAGTGTCAGAAACGCTGCTTTTTGCCCTTGAGGATTTAAGATTGATCATCGACTCACTCGCACCTGATGAAGAAGGGCTGCCATCGTTGCTTACCATGTTTAAGTATCGATACGAGCCAAAGCTGAAAGAGCACGGTATCACGTTAAAATGGAATCAGTCAGATTTGTCAGCTTTGGCTGAATTTTCTCCTCAGCATAGCCTACAGTTACTACGCATTATTCAGGAGGCATTTACCAATATTCTCAAGCACGCAGGTGCCACCCGTATTGATGTTGATATTTCGCAACATTCAGTCGAAGGCGACAGCCTCGCTTGTATTACGATTTGTGATGATGGCAAAGGTTTCCCTGCCGAATTGGCGAAAGGGGGACGTGGTTTAAGCAATATGCAGCGCCGGGCCAGAGACATCGGCGTGGTTGTCGAATGCTTCAATCAGGAAAAAGGAGCCTGCGTACGCATCTGTTTGCCTGCCAGCCCGGACTATTCATAAATTCTGTCGCGCCCTCGCTTGTTTATTTGTCCGCAACAAATCCCTTGTCAATCATCCGTATGCAATGCTACGCACTTCTTCCTCGGAATAGCCGTTTCAGGGCCACGCTGTCTGTTGCGAATAAATACCCGGCGCGATCATCGCGACGATTTACGAATAGTCCGGGCTTGATAACTGGTCGGTATACCCAATTCTGGGGATATACGCGCCTGTAAGGAAAAATATGATGTCGGTGTGAATATCCTGCGCATCAACCGCCCCATCTGCATAAGCCTGTTTATCACGGCGCATCTGGTCACGAGCGTGACGTTTGCCGCCCCCAGGATTACTTCCGTCATGCCAACTTCCTTGCAGTCCGGCGGAGTGATTAAACTGAGCGGCTCTGGCTTTGGCTCTGGATCAGCAACATCGGAAGTGGTTGCTGATTATGGTCACGGTTTTTTCTATGCATTGGAGCATTCGGCATGGGGCAACAGCAGTATTAGCGTGAGAGTCCCTGATCTGGGTAAGCAGTTAAATGTTAAACTGCATGTTGTTGCAGGCGGACAAAGTAGCAAGCCTGTTTCTGTGATGATTAAACCCGAAATAACAGCTGTCCTGCATAGTGAAAGCAAAAAACACCAGCTAAAGGTCGGCGACAAGGGCGAGGATGTATTTAAGATAACAAACCGCCCGGCGACATGCAGAAGCAGCGGTGAATTGTTCGACCATGCGGAAATCAGTGTGGTCAGAAAACGTTTCGCCGAAGCGCAGTTTGTTGCGTTGCCAGCCAAAGGCTGCAACCGATGCGGCAAGATCAAAGTGCGTTGGTACAATGAGCCGACCGGCCGGCTTCAATACAGGGTGAAGATATTCAGTCGCCAGTTCGAAGGTATCTGCCAGCAAAGGGTGCGGCATCATTGAAAACGGCGTCCAAGCTGATTTTCTGTATACCCAATTCTGGGGATAGCCATTTTCTCTGTAATAGACTTGACTTCGTAAGCTATCCAGTCACAGGTGAATATCAGCATGGAAGGAGAGATAGTTATGAATATGAGAATAACAGAAAAACATATCGATAGTCTAAACGCTAATGGTCGCTGCTTGTGTAGAACTTCCTGGTATTCAAATCGAATCTTCATTCACCTTTTGGCTTTATTATTTTTTGCAACTCTTGCTTGTACATCAAGCTATGCGGGTCCAATAGGCAAGCAAACTTCGGGCAAGTTAATTGATCATCCAGCGGTGGTTGCCAATGCAACTATTTCCCGGTCAATTCAACCGGGAAAGCCTTTCACCCTGTCTGTCAGAGCGGTAGATGATCATGCTGTAACCGGCATTGAAGTCAGTTACTTGGGACGAACACAGGTATTTAATTCCACAGGAAGTGGAAAAGCTCAGGAACATTTTACGGTAGGGCTTGTTGCTCCCAAGAATGGGAAGCATCCAATTAAGATAACAGCTCTGGACTCCAGCAAGACAAAAGGTCGTGCTACAACAGTCATCTTGGATGTAAGTGCCGCAATAGCTAACAGAGCAAGGGCGCAGGCAAAAGCAAGGACAGCTTCGCAAGCCAGAGCGCGAGCGCGAGCAAGAGCAGCTCAGGCCAGAGCCAGGGCGCAGGCAAAAGCAAGGGCAGCATCTCAAGCCAGAGCGCAAGCCAGAGCGCGAGCAGCAGCTCAGGCCAGAGCAAGGGCGCAAGCCAAAGCAAGGGTAGCTTCGCGAGCCAGAGCGCGAGCAGCAGCTCAGGCCAGAGCAAGGGCACAAGCAGAAGCAAAAGCCAAGGCAGATCAGGAAAGAGCGCGATTAGAGGCTTTAGCCAAAGCGAGAGAAGGTCAGTCCAGGGCGCGAGCAGAAGCGCAAGCCAGATCAGAACAACTTAGAAGAGAAAGAATTAGAAGAGTAACGACACAGCCGAAAGCAAGAGGGGCGGTACAAGCTAGCGCTATAGTAGAGGCACAGGCCAAAGCCAGAGCAAGGGGCAGATCCCCAGTATATGCGAAAGATAAGTCAGCAACAATGCAGCCAGCAATTATGGCAGCACAAGCCAGAGTCAGCGCGGCTGCACGGGCAAAGGCTAGGGCCAAAGCCAAAGCTGCAATGGCCAGGTAAAGTTTTTCAGCGAGTAGGTAATTGGGGTTGACATATTTATTGGATATAAAAAAAGGGAGATGGTGAACGCAAAAAACACCAGCTAAGTGTCGGCGACAAGGGCGAGGATATATTCAAGGTCATCAATCATTCGCCAACCTGCGGAAATGTCGGCGAACGATTCGATCATGCAGAAATCATTTATGATAAAAAACGCTTTGCCGAGGCGCAGTTTGTTGCGCTGCCAGCAAAAGGGTGCAGCCGGTGCGGGGCGATCAAAGTGCGCTGGTACAATGAGCCGACCGGCAAGTTGCATTACCGGATGAAAATTTTCAGGCGCCAAATTGAGGACGTCTGCCGGCAAAGGATACGGCGGCTCTAAAAAAGCAGGCATTAAAAACAGGGGGTGCAGTGATGCAAATGAAATGTGGTTTCAGGGTCGTTCAGTTTTTCTTACTGGCCTGTCTGGCGCTGTTTACCTCTGTCGCCATCGCCGAAGTCCCGAAAGCCGGGGATAAGTTTCCGGGCGGCAGCACGATTGAATATCCGGACAGGGGCATGTCCTATGTGCTGCCGAAGGGGACAGAAGGTCATGCATCCAGGGAGCATGCTCATTATGAAATGCTTGTTGGTGTTCGCCCGTATATAGGCTCCAATAATAGAGGCGGTTCACTCACTATTCGGTTGGCTGAGGGGGATTTTAAGGCAGTTGCTGCCGAGCTGAGCCATAATGCTGTGATTGATGGGCTGAACATGATTCCGGTAGGCAAGGCGACTGTGCAACATGGTGCTGTCGCATATAACGATTTCAATATCCAA
>CAYUBK010000170.1:0-4356 GCA_964442955.1 uncultured Zetaproteobacteria bacterium
ATGGCACGATGCCAGTTTTTCAGATACGCCGAATTTCGTCTTGATAGCATCCATATCTTCGTGTTTTTTGACCACGACGCTAAAACCATCCTTGCGCAAATGCTCGGCCCAGCCGGTGCAACAATCGCAAGTCAGTGGCTTATACATCACCACCTTCGGTTTGGCTTGAGCCGTTGAATGATCGGCAATGGCTGGCGCACTCGTTCCTGTAGTTGCCTTGGCGCTATCGCCTGCATTGCTACAGCCCACGGCCAATAGCCCTGCCACCAACACAACTGTTATATTTTTATAAGTCTTCATATCTTCTCCTTTTTTTCTTTATATTGTAATAACAACCCATAAATCACCGGCAAAACGATTAAACTCAGCAGGGTAGTCGTCACCATGCCGCCAATCATCGGTGCTGCGATGCGCTGCATAACATCCGACCCCGTACCTCCGCCCAACATGATCGGCACAAGACCTGCAATCACAGCCGTCGCAGTCATGGCAATCGGGCGTACGCGTTTGGCTACGCCGCTTTGCACAGCAGCGCGCATACCATCCGGCGTAAGCATTCCTCCAGCTTCCTTGCGTTTCTGCGCCACTTCCTGATCGATAAAGGTCAGTACCAGCACGCCGATTTCCGCCGCCACGCCGGCCAGCGCAATAAAGCCGACAGCCACCGCCACACTGAGATTAAAGCCGAGATACCAGACCAGCCAGAAGCCGCCAATCAGCGAGAATGGTACACTCATCATCACCACCACGGGTGCCGCCAGATTGCCGAAATTAAAATACAGTAGCAGGAAAATCAGAAGCAACGTGGCCGGAATAACAATGCGCATCTTGGCCGATGCCCGCTCCATATATTCAAACTGGCCCGACCACTCCAGCGTGTATCCGGCTGGTAGTTTCACCTTGTCGGTGATGACCTGTTTGGCCTTGACCACATAACCGCCGATATCGCTGGTGCTGATATCGACGTAGACCCAGGCGTTGGGCCGCGCATTTTCGGTTTTAATCACCGGTGGGCCGCGCGACACACTGATCTTCGCCACCGACACCAATGGTATCTGGGCGCCGGTCGGTGTAGGAATCAGCACTCGTTTTAGCGCCTCAGGGTCTGAGCGATAATCGCGCGGATAGCGCAGATTAACTGGATAGCGTTCCAATCCTTCCACTGTTTGCGTGACATTCATACCGCCAATGGCCGATTGAATCACATCCTCGATATCGCCAATGGTCAACCCGTAGCGGGCGGCCTTATCGCGCTGGATATCGATATCCAGATAATAACCGCCAGCGGCACGATCACTGAATGCCGAGGTAGTTTCCGGCAACGTTTTCACAGCTCGTTCAATGGCCACACCGACATCCTGCAACACATTCAAATCAGGGCCGGACACCTTGATGCCGATCGGCGTCTTGATGCCGGTCGAGAGCATGTCGATGCGCGTCTTGATCGGGTAAGTCCAGGCATTGGCCAGCCCCGGGAATTTAATGGCACCATCCATCTCGCGCATTAGTTCCTGGGTGGTTTTCTCAGGGTTCGCCCACTCGGTTTTCGGCTTGAGCCGCACAACCGTTTCAATCATGGACAAAGGCGAGGCATCCGTTGCCGTATCGGCTCGCCCTACCTTGCCAAACACCGATTGCACTTCAGGAAAAGTTTTCAGAATCCTGTCCGTCTGCTGCAATAACTCCTTGGCCTTGGTAATCGAAATACCAGGGAAGGTCGTCGGCATATAGAGAATATCCCCCTCATCCAGTGGCGGCATAAATTCCGAGCCAATTTTCCCCATCGGAATCGTCATCGAAAACAGCAGCCCGATGGCCACCAGAATCGTGATCCACTTATGCTTGAGCGCACCAGCTAACATCGGACCGTGTGCCCATTGCAGGGCACGATTGACCGGATTTTTCTCCTCCGGCATCACCTTGCCACGAATAAACCAGCCCATCAAAAGTGGCACCAGCGTAATCGCCAGTACCGCCGAACCGAGCATGGCGTAAGTAGCAGTGAAGGCTAACGGTTTGAATAAGCGCCCTTCCTGCGCTTCCAGCGTGAAAATCGCCATATACGACACGGTGATAATCAGCAGTGAGAAAAACAGCGCCGGCCCTACTTCCCGCGAAGCCCTGCCCACAGCCCCCCACCGTTCGGCTACAGTCAATGCCACCTCGCCGCTTTCAGGCACGCCACCCTCGTCATCTTCATAGCCTTCGCTATCTGCAAGAAGGTTTTGACTCTTCTTCTCATGCAGCGCATGTTCCAAATGTTTGTGCGCATTCTCAATCAGCACAATAGCCCCATCGACCATGGCCCCAAGCGTGATGGCAATACCACCCAGGCTCATAATATTGGCCGCCAAGCCCTGCCATTGCATCAACATGAATGCGATCAACACACCCAGCGGCAGCGTGATAATTGCCACGAGAGCTGAGCGGGCATGCATCAGAAACAGCATGCAGACCAGCGAAATGACCAGAAACTCCTCAAATAACTTATCTTTCAGATTATCTACAGCGCTCTCAATCAGGCCACCGCGATCATAAGTAGGTATGATTTCGACGCCTTCAGGCAACCCGGACTTCAGCTCATCCAGCTTCTCGCGCACCGCTTCAATGGTTTTAAGCGCATTTTCTCCAAATCGCATGATAATCACGCCGCCGGCCACTTCGCCTTCTCCATTGAGTTCTGCCAGCCCGCGCCTGAGCTCCGGCCCCAAATGAATATGCGCCACGTTACGTAACAGAATCGGCGTGCCATGCGTATCCACGCCCACCGGAACGCTCTCCAGATCGGCAATGCCCTTCAAATAACCTTTGCCACGCACCATGAATTCGGTTTCGCCCATTTCCACCAGCCTGCCGCCAACATCATTATTCGAGCGTTTAATGGCATGCTTGACCTTGGCCAACGGAATGCCAAATTCCGCCAGTGCATTGGGATCGACTTCAACCTGATACTGCTTCACAAAGCCGCCGATAGAGGCCACTTCGGATACGCCGTTCACGGTTTGCAGGGCATAACGCATGTACCAGTCCTGAATCGAGCGCAGTTCGGCCAGGTCATGCTGGCCGGTCTTGTCGATCAACGCATATTCATACACCCAGCCCACGCCCGTCGCATCCGGGCCCAGTGACGGATTTACGCCTGCGGGTAATCTGCCTGACACATAATTCAGATATTCAAGCACGCGCGAACGCGCCCAGTACATATCGGTGCCATCTTCAAAAATAATGTAGACGACCGAGAATCCAAAAAAGGAGTAGCCGCGCACCACTTTGGAATGGGGAACTGCCAGCATGGACGTGGTCAAGGGATAGGTTACCTGATCCTCCACTACCTGCGGTGCCTGACCAGCATACTTGGTGAACACAATCACCTGCACATCGGACAGATCGGGGATGGCATCAAGTGAAATATTCTTCACCGCAAAGCCGCCCGCCGCCACCAGAATACCGGTGAAAATCAGGATGATTAACTTGTTACGCAGGCTTGCATCAATGATTTTAGCGATCATGGGTGGCTCCGCAGGCTACGCCAGTGAGGAGTGAGGAGTGAGGAGTCAAGGGGTAGGGGTTGAGGGTTTTACTCTTCACGCCTGACTCCTTTCCCCTTGCCCATATCCATCTTCATGCCTTTCATATCCATTCCCTTCATTTCCATGCCTTCCATCTTCATGCCTTTCATATCCATGCCTTTCTTTGTGCCTTTGTGCCTTTGTGGTGAATCCGCCTTTTTCGGAGCGACCATTTTGGCGGCGGCTTCTCGGATGGAGGATTCGGAATCAATCAGGAACTGGCCACTGGTGACAATCATTTCGCCGTCTTTGACACCCTCAAGAATTTCTACCAACCCATCCGTGCTGGCCCCTGTTTTGACGGTACGCGGCTCAAATCGACCCGGCTCGGTTTGTACGAAAACATGCGCTTTTTTACCGGTAATCAATACCGCTTCGCGAGGAATAAACAGTCCCGGCTTGGAGCGGCTGGCCGATATTGCGACATCACCGAACATATCCGGCTTGAGCAGTCCTTCAGTATTGTCGAACTCAATGCGCACCTTGTTGGTGCGTGTTTTGGGATCGAGATAGGGATAGATATAAGTGATATGACCGGTGAAATCGTGGCTGGGTAACGATGCGATGTTCAGTTTAGCTTCATCGCCCACCTTGACCCAGCCGATTTCATGCTCGTATAAATCGGCCAGTACCCAGACACGGGACAGGTCGGCAATCTGATACAGTTCAGAGCTGGGTGTGACATGCGCACCTTCACGGACACCAATTCTGGTAATCACGCCGGCAGCAGGGGCATGGATATGCATACTTTTATATACCTTGTGTGTTTTCTGTAACGTCCTGATCT
>CAYUBK010000171.1:0-4335 GCA_964442955.1 uncultured Zetaproteobacteria bacterium
CCTTGGCATACCATGCGCCGCTCTTGTTCACAAAGCCGTATTTCACGCCCATATCCAATACTTCTCCGGCATGCGATACGCCTTCACCATACATGATCGAGAAATTTGCCTGCTTAAATGGCGGTGCCATTTTATTTTTCACCACTTTCACACGGGTATCATTACCCAGCACTTCATCACCCTTCTTAATCGCGCCAATACGACGCACATCGAGACGCACAGATGCATAGAATTTCAGCGCATTACCACCTGTCGTGGTTTCCGGATTGCCAAACATCACACCGATTTTCATGCGAATCTGGTTGATGAACACGACGGTCGTTTTGGAACGAGAGATCGAGCCAGTCAGCTTGCGTAGCGCCTGGGACATCAAACGGGCATGCAGCCCCATATGCGAATCGCCCATATCGCCTTCGAGTTCGGCTTTCGGCGTCAAAGCCGCTACCGAATCTATCACGATAATATCCAGCGCACCGGAACGGGTCAGCATATCGACCACCTCCAATGCCTGCTCGCCAGAATCAGGTTGTGAAACCAACAGGTTCTCGGTATCCACACCGAGATTCTGAGCATAAGCCGGGTCGAGTGCATGCTCTGCATCCACAAAAGCGGCCTGGCCGCCCAATTTTTGCGCTTCGGCCACAGCATGCAGCGCCATGGTGGTCTTACCGGAAGATTCCGGCCCGTAAATTTCAATCACACGACCGCGTGGATAACCGCCAACGCCAAGTGCGGCATCCAGCGCCAAAGAGCCGCTGGGAATCACATCCACGGCCACCTTGCCCTGATCGCCGAGCCGCATCACTGTGCCCTTGCCAAACTGACGTTCGATTTGACTCAATGCTGTATCCAGCGCTTTGGTTTTATCTGACATACAATCCCCTCGATTCGTTATACGAATACTTCACTAAAATGTTTCCAATCGCCGATACTGCGGCCCTTCCGGTCTGAGAATGGACTGAAACAAACTGAAACGATCGGCGCGCCAATGCAATTCCGGCACTGGCGACAGCATCTGCATGCGCCCATCATCCAGTGGTGTTACTGAACCTCTGGCTCTGGCCAGCGTGATATGTCCACGAAAATCCGCCTCTCTGGTGCTACGTTTGCGAACGGTAGCATGGCCTGCACGCCTGCAACAATGGGCAAGTCGTTTTAGTGATTTGTCATGGCCGACGTCATCAACGCCAGCCCAGAAAACGCGTGGGTGCGCAGGGCGCGGAAACACGCCAAAACGACCAGTCTGCAAATGCAGTGATGCTGACTGCGCGGCGCATTCGGAAAGTTGTTCGGATAAATCATCAGCGTCATCAGCGCCGACATCGCCATAAAATGCCAGCGTCAGATGCCATAAATGCGCCGGAACTGATCGCCACCCAGCCTGCGTCAGGCTATCAGATGCCTGCGCCCACCAATTCTGTAGTGCATCATTTACATCTTCTGGCAATTCAATGGCTGCAAATAATCGCATGCCATTACCATACTCTGATCGCCAAAATAAAAAAGGAACGCCGATCAAAGCGTTCCTCTTCTACTGACTGCCGGGTTGAACCGACAGGCTTATCATTCAGGACAAGTTAAAAATCCGGGCTAAGCCATTCGGGAATGTCATACATCACGCCATTGATTGATGTGTGTAAAACCGCCTCGCTATTGTCTGCCATATCATGTGTTTGCTTCAGTTCGCGCATATCAGCTCCTTGGTATACATTTGATTTGTTCATTGTTGCTGCACTGGTGCAGCAGTCGAATCTTAAATACTCACCTGGAATGAAGCGTAAAAGCACTGACTTGCCGTATCTTCGCAGGAATACGAACCGGCCAGATCATTGCTGGAAATTTGACAAGTGGCAGCCAGCGCCGCCATGTCTTTTTCATGCTTCATTTTATTCATCGCCATCTTGTTCATCATACTATCCAGAAAGCTCATAATATTCTCCTTGATGAGACTGCATCACATCTTGTGACTGCTCATGGGACGAACGCTAAAGACCATCAGCGAAGCAGATGTGAGTAATATCACAAACAGAAAATACAAGCGAAAATAGAAGCAAAAAGACACATCACGAAAAAGCTTTTGAAATCTGAAAAAACAGTTGGATTTGTGGGCAACTGTTTTTCTAGAGCTTAATTGCAGTTCAATATATCCATTTATTGGTTCCGAATATTCCTGGTCAGGGTCTGTCCAGTATTGGGGCTTGAACTTCCCGGTCCATTTCTCCACTTCGCAGCAAGCCAAGGTAGTGTTTAAGAGCTGCTGCCACTTTGTCCTGTAATAAATACAGCGCCAAAAAGTTAGGAAAAGCCATCGACAACAATAACAGGTCGGAGAAATCAAGAATATTGCCCGCGCTAACCAATGAGGCCAGCACCACGAACATCAGAAAGATAATTCTATATACCATGGAGAAGCGCTCGCCGAACACGTAGGTCCAGCAACGTTCCCCATAATACGACCATGAAATCATGGTGGAATAAGCAAACAGCACCACCGACACGGACAGGATAATCGGAAACCATGAGATGACCGTGCCGAAAGCCACGGCTGTGAGCGCAGCCCCTTTGCTGGCTTCCACCAGCGCGTGATGCTCCGGTGCGTTATAGACGCCGGTCAGAATAATCACCAGCGCGGTCATGGTGCAGATAATGATAGTATCGATAAACGGTTCATACAGCGCCACAAAGCCCTGACGAATTGGATATTTCACAGATGCGGCGGAATGTGCAATAGCCGCCGAACCAATACCTGCTTCGCTGGAAAAGGCGGCGCGCTTAAAACCCTGTACCAGCACGCCAATCATGCCGCCAGCCACCGCAGTCGGTGCAAATGCTTCGCTGACAATCAACGAGAATGCAGCAGGGATATCTGCAGCATGGGAGAGGATAATCCACAGGCAGGCAGATAAATAGATGAACACCATGGTTGGCACAATCGCTTCCGCAGCATGCGCAATGCGCTTGATGCCGCCGATAATAACCAGTCCTACCGCACCGGCCATAAATACGCCGAATACCCATGGAAATTCTTTGAAGAAAGATAGCTCGCCCTGTACTGCTCCCAGCGCCTGCGATACCTGAAATGCATTACCGCCGCCAAGCGAAGCACCCACGCACAATACGGCAAAAAGCACAGCCAATGATTTACCGGTTCTCGTCATGCCTTTCTCGGCAAAGCCCTTCGACAGATATTCCATGGCGCCGCCCATGATGCGGCCATCGGGACGGATTTCACGATAGGTCTGGGCCAGTGTTACTTCGGTGAATTTGGCTGTCATGCCGAAAAAACCGGCCACGATCATCCAGAAGGTTGCGCCCGGACCGCCAATACTGACCGCAATCGCCACGCCGGCGATATTGCCCAGCCCCACCGTAGCAGACAAAGCTGTGGTCAGAGCCTGAAATGGCGACACCTCGCCCTTATCTTCGGGAGACTGATATTTGCCGCGAATCACTTTAAAGGCATGGCCCATCATGCGCACATTGATAAAACCAAATCGACAAGTAAGATAAACGGCACCGATGACTAACCAACCCACAATAAAAGGCATATTGGCACCGCCGGGCATAATGTCGAAAAACAACACCGAGGCCAGATAGCCGTTCAACGTTCCGAAAAAAGCATCAATGCCGGGCGCACCCTCTGGTTGAGCGCAGGCCATTTGCGCTGGCAGCAATAGCGCCAGCCATACGATGCTATAAATAATCCGTCTCATATTCCCCTCCGGTCTGTTTCTATCCACAGCCAATGCTGCGTTATCACCCAAAAAATTTGAAGCGTAGAATACAATACATCCAGCCGATCATGACTTCTATGGTCATGCAATTAATGGTGGTAAGTTTCACCTGAAATGGATGACTACCGTAATCCAAGGAGAGAAAAATGAGAATACTTGTTTTGATAACACTATTGTCTTTGGCTGCATTGCCCGGAATATCGTATGCAGCAAAAGATGGTGCTACCATGGGTCAAAAAAATGACTCGATTTCTAATCACAATTCTGTTGCAGGAAAAGCCACTGTGCCAGTTGGACATCGCACTGCTTACGGTACAGATCAGATCCAACAGAAAGAACAAGCTGCTAAAGGAAGCAGCAAACGGGGAACAGCAAAATTAAAAGGGTATATTAACGGATTTATGGATGGGCTTAATAGTTTTAGCCGCAGCATGAGTACGACCGAAGGCAAAGCATTAACCGCAAAACAGAAGGAAAAAAGACTGAGTTTCAAGGAACAGCTAAAATTAGAAATGGAAAGAAAACGGCAAAGGAATGCCAGAAAAAAATAAGCGCCGGATTACGCCTGTGGCTTTTATTGATTTAGATTATCGCGTTGTCT
>CAYUBK010000172.1:0-4278 GCA_964442955.1 uncultured Zetaproteobacteria bacterium
AGGCATGGGCAATGCTTCTGCATCCGACTTCCGGCATCAGCGCCTTGAGTCGAATAACCTTCTTTTTCACCCATTCTGGCTTTGGCTGGCAATGTGGGAAGCCTTTCCCCACAGCTTTTTTATTTCCGTGACGCTGCTTTTCCTTTCGCCATCGCCGCAGCCAGACAGACCATAAAACAGCCATGCACAGAATAAGCATGCAGGTTTCCTCCCGTCCCCGCTTTTGATCGGTCAATGGTTGTTCTCATGATTATCGGACACAGACTATTGTGTATCGCTACTCCACTAAATGACGGAGCGGATATTTTGAGAAGTGCCGAACCTCCCATGATTCGTGATATTGTTTCTCCAGCCAATCCAAACCAATCATGATAGACAGCGTCCGGTTCACAGTGGTGATCTCCGCCTTGGTTAATCGTCCGGCACGCTCTCCTATTTTTTCCGTCGGAAGCGTAAGTATCCGGGTTGTTTCGCTTGAATCAGCCTTGTTGTGCCTTTCCATCGTTTTGAAGCGTGTTTCCTATGGCGGTCATCAGTTTCTTGCTGTCTTTCGGGGAAAGTTTTCCGATAAGCAGAATCCATTCCGCGAGCCTGTCGTCGCGGGTGTAGAAAAACGGAACGGGGACATCCAGTACTTTGGCAATACTCTCCAGCGTTTGATAGGTGGGTGTATGTCTGCCCTGTTCGTACTGGTTCATGCGCGGGCTGGCACTGAATTCATCCATGCCTGCGGCAATACCGCGTTGCTTTTGCGACATACCTGCTGTTGTGCGTGCTTGCCGGATTCTGTGTGGAATGGGCGAAGTGTCCGTACTATGATTGGATGATTGTCGGGCATTCATGGCAAATAACACTCATAACTTTTGCCTTGCATGCCTACTAAGGCAGCCTTAGCTTCCCTTCCTGATAGCTGACGCTTGGGAGGGAACCCGCTTCAGTCATATCCGCTTCCAACATTATTTGAACGACTGCTCCGGATTCATCCGGGCGATTTCATGATTGGCATAGGAGCTTCCGGTTACACCGTGCTTGTCTGGCGCTCTGCCCTCCAATCATAGGAGGTTGAAATGAAACGATGTTTGAAAAGTGCAGCCATGCTTTCACTGGTGTTGATAGTGGCGGGGTGCGCAACTGAAGTGGGGTACAACACCTTCGCCAAGGGGGAAACAGGTGTTGGCGACATTGTGCCACTTGAACAGCTTAATCCATCTGCTACGACAGATTATTCTATGTACAGCTTCTATGCCAGGGACAAACTCACCGCCGCACGCGACACCTGTCCGGGCAAAACATGGTGTGAAAACCAGCAGATGCTCGATGCCATTGATCTCGCCCGCACAGTACTTGGTCGCGCCTACGGGCCTCCAGTCGGTAAGGAAGGGGCTCGGCACTTAGCCAATACCCTGAGAAACGCAGAAACAGCCTTGTACGGCAAAACCACCGTAAAGGATGTGCATCGCTATGAATAAAAAACAAACAATTATATGTGCAATTGTATTGGCGGTACTAAGTGGTTGTGCCGGGAAAGATTTTGCCGAAATACAGAAAGAAACCAAAGCAAAGGCTCTGCAATATCACCTAAGCATGGTGCATCCCATCGTTCCCGCCGCCTTACAGGAAATCCGCAAATACAAATCAGGATGCGGCGGCCACTACTGCAACCCTGACAGCAAGCGCGCGCGGGAAGTTAAAAACATCGTGTGGCATGCCTTGGGTTATGTACCCGTAGATGCCAAGCCGGGCACCGTCTTTCGAGCCCTGATTGATGAATGGGAAGCGTTCCAACATGCGGGGTAGCCGTACGTATGAAAGAAACAAAATCTTTCATGCCTGTAAGCTGTTTACAAGGTTATTCGACCATGGCGCATGGCATTGAGAGAGGGCATGGAATTCCATCTTGTTGACGACGAGGATGTGGTGCGCGAAGTCCTTGTCGAGAGTGTCATCGCTTTTGGTTACTCAACCCGTGCCTTCAAAGATGCCAATGCATATTTGGCCTATGCTGGAACTCCGGGGTTCAAGCCTCCCGTCGGCCTGATTACGGACATGCAAAGGCCAGGTATGGATGGCCTTGCGTTGATCAAGGAAGTTCGTGCGCGGTTTCCTTATCTACGCATTGCGCTCGTATCAGCTCATATCGGACATACGACCAAGACTGAGGTTCTGCGGCAAGTGTGCTATTATTTGCACAAACCATTCAGGTCACAGGAGCTTGAAAAGGTATTGAATGCCATGGTATGCTGTCCACATAATCTGAAACCGGGCAGCCCAGCTGAACAGGTTACAGACTGTGATTGCAATCTGGGTACGGATTGCCCATTCGGGTCATAATCGCTTCCATCTCCGCCAGTTTGATCGTACGGGGATAATATTTCCGCTTCTTTCTTGTTCATACGCTAAGTATTACTTAGTGTCCGCTTCCTTATCTCAATCAACGAGGAGAGGATCATGTTCAGTATTAAAAACATTACGATTGTACTATTCGCTTCCATCATGCTTGCCGGATGCGGACCAAGGATGAGTCCGGAAGAGTTGGCTCAATTTCAGGAAAAGCAACGCCATGCAATGGAAGCATACATGGCACGAGTAAAACAAGCTCAAGCGCAACAACAAGCTCAGCAACGTCAGGTTGCTGCCCATAGTCCGACTCAGGTTAGTGCAACACCAGTGGCGCAGGCTGTAGCACCAAGTGAGGGCAGTCTTGCCGCAAAAATTAATGCCATGCCACAATTGTCAGCCGATACCGGAGTGGAATTCATTCGTATGGAGGATGGTTTTACCGCCAATGGTGAACGCTATATCGATCCGGAGGGACAAATTACCAAATACGGGTTTGATGGGCGTACGGGCGATGTGACGTACATGGCCAAGGTTGATGCCGATGAGTTTGCCATCAAGTTTGTCCGTGTTGCCACCGGGGCGGAACCAGTGACGATTGCGACTGTAACCAGAAACAGGAATGGCAACGGTTTATGGAAAGTCAGCACCGTTACAGGCAAACATCTCGCCGGAGGGGTGTTGTTTATGAATTCCCGTGGATTTGTCGTTGTACGGGGAAAAACGGGGTTCTGGTACAATCCCGGTGTAGGAACACGCAGTATTGCCGCACCGAACGGGTATCATATTGCCACCTATCAAAACGGCGATATTGCCAGCACGAAATACATTCTTCTGGAGAAAAATGGTGATGGCGGCCTGTTGGGTGCCACAAAGGCACTTGGCACCATATTCGGAGCGGAAGGAAATTCTTCGTTTGCGTTGTATAACATCGAAACGCAAAAGATGGTTCAGGTTCAGGTTGACCATCCCGTGAATCGCTCGGTATATGATTATCATGGGCAAGGCGTAACAACAAAGAACAGCGGGCATTATTTCTGGCGAATCAGTTGGTTTAAGACTAGAGCCGGGGTTTACGCCGTCGTTACGGTAAATGGTATTCAGAAGGTCATTGCCATGCATTTGGACAGCGGATTCAAGAAAGAATTGTTTCATCGGTTACTGGGGATTGTGTCTTTATCGTCACGTGTTCTGCGCAACGGCAAGGTGGCCGTTACTGCCGACCTTGGATTTGGCAACCGCAAGATGATTGATGATCTGGAAAAATTCATGAGCCAACCCTCGGATGGGAATACCGTATCCGCACAATAGTTGACGATATGGAGGGGGAATCCTCCCCCTCCTGCACGGTTCTACTTTGATAACGCCTTCAATAAACTGA
Organism: uncultured Zetaproteobacteria bacterium; assembly: GCA_964442955.1. Taxonomy (GTDB): domain Bacteria; phylum Pseudomonadota; class Zetaproteobacteria; order Mariprofundales; family Mariprofundaceae; genus Mariprofundus. Next base: position 3,719 of record CAYUBK010000172.1, read on the forward strand.
TGGCAGCCCGGTCTCCCTTTTTCGCGGCATCACGCAGATCATTCATGAAGCAGCGGCCTGCTTCCTCAAAGGCTTGATCCAGTTCGTCTCTGGTTTTGATTTTATCCGGATCAATACCGGCGTGAACGAACAATTCACGCAGCACGTTGTTGATGGCTTCCATGGGAAGCCTCCTGTGAATGATGGTAGGAAGCGGAAAGGTCCGTTTGGACGATTTCCAGTATAGATGCTTTCCTGACCTGCGCAATAAAAAGGGCGCTGGATGTCATCACCCATAACCAGTCCACGTTCCCGATATATGGTAGCATGGAATCACCAAAAACAAGGAGGTCATGTATGTTGGAAAAATACCCGCCGGGATTTACCCGGCATTTGATTACCGGAGCGATTCACGACGCGCCCTAGTACGAGTATTGCCCGAATTCAGAGGCGAATTTCAGGGAGTGCATTGAAGCGATTGTCAGGAATCATTCGGCCGGGAATCTGGATATCCGGATTGCAGGCGTTAATTTCGCGCTGGGTCAAATCAATTCCGATTTACGGGTGAACCGGAAGTCGCA
>CAYUBK010000173.1:0-4255 GCA_964442955.1 uncultured Zetaproteobacteria bacterium
CAGGCAGACCGTACATCAGATCGAGGTTGATATTGGAGAATCCTGCATGGCGGGCGCTATGATAGGCGGCTATAGCCTGATCGGCGCCATGAATACGCTCCAGCCAGTCTAATTCAGTTGCATCCAGGCTCTGGACGCCAATGGACAGGCGGTTGATACCAGCCTGCCTGTAGGCGAGGTAGTGATCCGAATCGACTGTACCCGGATTAGCTTCCAGTGTGATTTCAGCGTCTCCTTCAATACCGCAATAAATGCGAGCAGTATCAATGACAGCTGTAATCAGCGAAGGTGGAGCCAGCGAAGGCGTGCCGCCACCAAAAAAAATCGTAGCCAGCTTGCGGCCGGTAAAGGCTGGTTTATCTGCCCATTGTTTTAATTCTGTAGTCAGCGCTTGCTGGTAAGCGCTCCAGTCGGGCTTTGCCCGCTCATGCGAATTAAAATCGCAGTAATGGCACTTGTGCACGCAAAATGGGATATGTACATACAATTGTAACTGGGATGACACGATGATTTGCTCCATGAATAACTATTCAGAATCTTTCACCACAGAGGGCACAGAGTACGCAGAGGTAAACAAAAGCAACCAGCAGGAATACTAAAAAGAAGTTGCCGGTATCTGATAACAACCGGATGAACGCTTCGTTTGCAATATTTTATCTTTACTCTCTGTGGTGAAAAGGCTGTGATCTGGCCTTTTATTTCAACACCACTTCATAGTGCGCCGGTGCAAAATGCTCATTGCTTTCCATGGCGATTTCTTTTTTCAGAAACTCTTCCAGTTGCAACACACTTTCATTTTCTTCGCCCAGCATGAGTTCAATAATGTCTGGATGCGCAATCACCGTCAGTTTTTCGCAAGGGTAAGCGCGCGCCTCGGCAACGACTTCGCGGAACAGCTGGTAACATATGGTGGACGGGCTTTTGGCCAGCCCGATTCCGTGACAGCAGCTACATTCATGCAGCAGAATACGGCCCAGCGAATCACGCGTGCGTTTGCGCGTCATTTCGACCAACCCCAGTTCTGAAAATTGTACGATATGGTTTTTCGCCTTGTCCTTCTTGAGCGCCTCCTCCAGCACTTCAATCAACTTCCGTTTATTTTCTTCTTCCTGCAAGTCAATGAAATCGACTACGATAATGCCGCCGAGATTACGCAGACGTAACTGATGCACGATTTCATGGACGGCTTCCAGGTTGGTTTTGAAGCCGGTTTCTTCCATATTTCTGGAGCCGACAAATGAACCGGAATTCACATCGATGGCAATCAGTGCCTCGGTCTGATCGATGACAATATGGCCGCCGGATTTCAATGGTACGCGTCGTTTCAGCGCCAGTTCGATGGTTTCCTCGACGCCGTAAACATCAAAAATAGGCCGCTGTCCCGGATAGTAATATAGCTTTTTGGCAACTTCCGGCATAAAACGCCGGGCGAATTTTTTCATGGTATCATAGGCTTCGCGTGAATCGATATGGATTTTTTCCACATCACTATCGACATAATCACGCATAACACGCAAGTACAGATTCAGCTCTTTGTGAATCATGGAGCCGGGGGCGGCATTTTTCGTTCGTTTTTCAATATCAGCCCATAACCGCAGCAGGAAATCGAGATCCTGCTGTAACTCAGGCTCCCCTTTGCCTTCGGCGACGGTGCGGATAATGATGCCGCCCTGTTCGAGTTTCATGGACTTGCAGATATCCAGCAAGCGTTCCCGCTCGGCCGGTTCCTCAAGGCGTCTGGCAATGCCGATATGATCCAGGTGGGGCAGGTACACCAGATAGCGGCCTGGCAGCCCTACCTGACTGGTTAAACGCGGGCCTTTGGAAGAGATCGGTTCACGCGAGACCTGCACCATCAGGTCCTGACCGTCCTTGAGCAGGCTGGAAATCGGGGGGGCATTGCGCCGGTTCGATGGCCGCTCAGGTGCTTCACCGCCTGTTTCCGCTTCATCAGCATGCTGCATCACTTCGGTAAATCCATCATCGCTTTGTTTGGCGGTAGCAATATCGCCGACATAAAGAAAGCCTGCCTTTTCCATGCCAATATCGACAAAGGCAGCCTGAATACCGGGCAGAACGCGCTGAACGCGACCTTTATAGATATTACCTTTCAGACCGCGCTCGCGTTCGATATAAATTTCTTCAGGCTGACCATTCTCGATGCGCGCGATGCGCGTTTCAAATGGTGCTACATTGACCAGTAATTCCACACTCATGATGATAATCCCATAGTTATTTAGGCGTAAGTATTCACCACGAAGGTCGCGAAGTACACGAAGATTGAAGAGTCAGAGGGAGGGTGCATTAAAATAGCAGTTTCACACACTTGAAATCAGTCAAATCAAAATCTTTTTCCACCGCAGTGTGTGTGAGCGCTGATATGGCTACTCGACTTCAGCGAGCAACTGCAACGTTATTTGAACCGGCAGGCCGATGACATTATCCAGCGGGCCTTGTATCAATTCAATGAAACTGGATGCACCGGCCTGTACGGCATAAGCGCCGGCCTTATCAAGTACATCATTGTGCGCCAGATAGGTGTCGATTTCGCTGTTGGTCAATGTTCTGAAACGTACGCGGGTGACAACATTGCGTTGGGCAAGTTGATCGCCGAGGCGAACGCAAACGCCGGTAATTACCTGATGTTGGTGCCCGGAGAGTTGTTGCAACATGGCTTTTGCATGCGTCAGATCGCATGGTTGCCCAAGCACGTGCTCGCCAATGGCTACCAGCGTATCGGCGGCAATGATCGGCGTATCAGCCGGTGCATCGCATGCCAGCGCTTTGTTTCGACTTAGTCGGTTTACCATGTCCGTCACGGATTCCTCCGGCAACGGGGTTTCGTCAATATGAGAGGGGCGCACTTCAACCGCGAATCCGGCGCTTTGTAACAGCGTGAGGCGACGAGGCGAGCGAGATGCGAGGCTGATTTTCATTTGCGTATGCTAACGGCGCTTTGCCTTGACGGCACGAAACGCATGCATACGATGCACGACTCGTGACTGATTCATCCATTCATACCTCGCTAGCGCGCGCTGTCGACCTGTGCCAATCCGATATGGCGCGGGTGAATGCGTGCATCCATGAGAATTTGCAGTCCGATATCATGATGATTCCTGCTATTGGCCACTATATCGTCAATAGCGGCGGCAAGCGGCTCAGGCCATTGCTGTGTTTGCTGACAGCCAAACTGTTCGGCTATCAGGGCGATCGCCATATTCCCTTGTCTGTGGTGGTCGAATTTATTCATACCGCATCATTGTTGCATGATGATGTGGTCGATTCCTCCAACCAGCGGCGCGGAGCACCATCCGCCAATGGTGTATGGGGCAATCAGGCTTCTGTGCTGGTGGGTGATTATCTGTTTTCACGTGCATTTCAGATGATGGTGTCTGATGGCGATATGGCAATGTTAAAGCTGATGAGCGATGTCACCAATGCACTGGCTGAAGGCGAAGTGTTGCAATTATCGCGCACCTTTCATCTGGAGATGACGGAAGCCGAGTGTCTGGAAGTGATTGAACGCAAAACAGCGGTGTTATTTAAGGCAGCCAGTGAAGTCGGCGCGAATGCAGCAGGGCAGTCTGTAGAAACCGTGGCCACCATGGCGGAATACGGTATGTGTCTGGGTGTGGCATTCCAGTTGATGGATGATGCGCTGGATTATCTGGCTGAAGCCGAAGAAGCCGGCAAACCGGTTGGTCATGATCTGGAAGAGGGCAAGATTACCTTGCCGCTGATTTATGCCATGGGTCAGGATGCGGAATTAGTCAGCCGGGTTGAGGTTATTTCTGAACGTGGTTCATACGAAGATGGCGACCGCGAATGGGTGCGTGAGCGGGTTGCGGCGCAGAATGGTTCCGGTTTTGCCATGGAGCGGGCAAAAGATTATGCCGAACGCGCCAAGCGGCTATTGCCGCAACAAGCTGATGACGAGATTCGACAGTTGCTGGCTGATTTGGCCGATTTCTCGGCGCATCGGCCTTATTAATTTTTTGTTGCACTGGCACGGCAGGCTTTTAAAATGCGCGCCCTGCTTAAGGAATCACTGAGTCATTCAGTGGTTCCGTGCAGGCTATGGATGGCCTGCCAAATCAGGCACGTAAGTGCTTGATTTGTAAGCGAAGGCAAAACGACGTTTTTGCCTGAGTGGGCTGATTTTTTTTGCCAGGATGGTAATAAATCAGCATCTCCTTAAACATTCGGGGTGTGGCGCAGCCTGGTAGCGCGTACCGTTCGGGACGGTAAGGTCGGA
>CAYUBK010000174.1:0-4194 GCA_964442955.1 uncultured Zetaproteobacteria bacterium
TGGCTTCAACAATCACCATATTTTCAAATAGCGAACCGCGTAGTGGATGGTTGCGTATGTGTTGCTCGGATTCCAGACCAAGCAAATAGGATGCGAGGCCGGTGTCATAGAAATAGAGTTTAGGTGCTTTGATCAGGCGTTTCGAAATATTGGCGTGCCATGGGCGTAATTGAAAAATGATATAGCTGGCTTCAAGCAGATTGATCCATTCTCTTGCCGTTGAATGGGATACCCCGGCATCAGCCCCTAACGAACTAAGATTCAACAGTTGGCCAACTCTGCCTGCGCACAGGCGAACAAAGGTCTCAAATAAAGCGATGTTTTTTATTTGAACGAGCTGCCGGATATCGCGTTGAACATAGGTTTCAAAATAGTCACCCATCATCTGGGTGGGGTGTGTTGGTTTGTTGTAAATTCTGGGGTATCCACCTGAAAATATGTGTCTGTCCACTTCCGTATAGAGGCCATGACGCTGCATTTCTGCCAGACTCAATGGCAACAGCTTGAGTAGTCCGACTCGTCCGGCAAGGCTTTGAGTCACAGTATGCATGACCTCAAATTGCTGGCTCCCGGTTAGAATAAACCGCCCGGCCTGATCATCCTCATCTACCATGCCCTGAAGGTAAGATAACAGTTCGGGCGCACGCTGAATTTCATCCAGGATGGCACCGCCCGCATAATCAGCCAGAAAAGATCGTGGGTCATCTATCGCATATTGCCGAATATCCGGGATTTCGAGGTTGATATATGGCTTGTTTGGAAAGGTGGCTTTGCATAATGTGGTTTTGCCGCTTTGTCGTGGCCCGGTTACGGTTACTACCGGGTATTGACCTGCCAGATGCAATAGTATCGGTTTCATATCTCGATCAATCATGAGCGTGATGGTAGTCGAATATCATGCTAATTGAAAGTGCAACCTTCAATTAGCATGATATTCGAAGGTTCAGTATCAAGCTCGCTTGGTATACGAACACGTTGGATCGGATATATCATAGGATGTATTGAAAGGTGAAAAAAATGGCGGCTAAATTATTTAAATTGAGAAACGTGCCGGATGACGAGACGGAAGATATTCGCCAGTTGTTGCAGCAGCATGAAATTGAATTTTATGAAACCGAAGCTGGAGGCTGGGGCGTTTCCGTACCGGCAATTTGGATTCGGGACGAGCGTCGACTGGATGAGGCGGGCGCTTTGATTGATGCCTATCAACAGCAAAGAACAGCGCAGGCCAGAGCAGAATACCGGCAATTAAGAGAAGAAGGTCGTCATAAGACCGTGGCTGACAAAGTCAGACGGAATCCGTTGCAATTTGTTGTACTTGCACTGTTTGGTCTATTTATTTTCTACGTGACTTTGGCGCCATTTATTGATTTTTTGCATTGACCTCAATTCACTGATGGCATTCTTTTGATGCGCTCTTATATTTGGCGCTCGTGAAATAATCCGGTTTTGTAAGGGAGAAATAGATGATAAATCTGGGCGTGAATATTGATCATATCGCTACTATTCGTCAGGCGCGTGGTACCGCATACCCTGATCCTGTCGATGCCGTTGCCATTTGTCTGGCTGCAGGTGCGGGCAGTATCACTGCGCACTTGCGCGAAGATCGGCGTCATATTCAGGATGGTGATATCGAGCGATTGGCTGTTATCCCTGGTCTGCACCTGAATATGGAAATGGGGGCGAATGAAGAGATTGTTGCGATCTGCGAGCGCTTGAAACCTGCAGCCTGCTGTCTGGTTCCAGAGAATCGAGAGGAGCTGACCACGGAAGGCGGACTGGATGTGGTGGGTCACCAATCGCATTTGGCCAATGTGGTGGCGCGATTGACGGCAGTCGGGGTGCGCGTATCGATGTTTATCGATCCAGTTCCGGTGCAAATCAGGGCGTCGAAGGAAATCGGCGCGCCGGTGATTGAACTGCATACCGGTCACTATGCCAACTATCAGGGCGAGGCTCAGGCTGCGGAACTAACCATGTTGAGCGATGGGGCGAAGTTGGCCAGAGATATCGGTTTGATGGTGCATGCTGGTCACGGACTGACCATTGCAAATACGCCAGCGATTTGCGCCATCCCGGAAATTGAAGAATTGAATATCGGCCATGCCATTATTGCTGATGCGGTGTTCAAGGGTTTGAATCGAGCAGTCGCCGATTTTAAGGCGGTGATGATTCGTTGATAGTCGGTATTGGCGTGGATCGGGTGGTGATCCAGCGTATTGAGCGATCTCTGGAACGCTACGGCGAACGCTTCGAGCAACGTATTTATACTGCCGGGGAAATTGCGCAGGCGCATGCAAAAGGCAATCCGACGCGCCGATTTGCTATGCTATTTGCTGCCAAAGAGGCCGTGTCCAAGGCGCTGGGCACGGGTTTTCATCAGGGTGTAGCACCTCATCATATCGAAACTATTCACAAGTCATCCGGTAAGCCTGTGGTGACATTGCATGCTGGCGCCAAACTGACCGCTGAAGGGCTGGGCGTTCAGCGCGTGCATGTCTCCTTGACCGATGATGACGGTATCGCCATGGCTTTTGCCATAGCGGAATCCAGAAGCGATTGATATGTGCCAAACGATAGAAACATATATTTGGCTGGTTTTGCTGTTTTTCTATTGTGGATTGATTTACTGGCTTTCCGGCCAATCTCATTTGCCCGTGCCTGATGTGTTTGATATGCAAGATAAACTGATTCATGCCACAGCTTATGCAGTGATGGCGTTGCTGTTCTGGCAGGCATGGCGCAGGCGTTTGCCTCGGTATTGGCTGGTATGGATGACGGTGCTGTTCTGTTCGGTATATGGCATATCGGATGAGTGGCATCAATCGTTCACGCCAGGCCGGGATGCCAGTACTTTTGACTGGCTGGCAGATACGCTGGGGGCTTTTTTGTTGACAATGGCACTGTATAAAAGGGAGTTTGTGGTATTCCGGCATAAATAGTTTATTGGGAAGGAGGGGCCTCATGAATGAAACGCGAATTCTGACTGCTGCTCAAATGCGATGGGCTGATCAGGCTACGATCCATGCTGGCGCCTCCAATGCTGAACTTATGGATCGGGCTGGTGCTGCGATTTCGACAGCAGTAATCGAGTGTATGCCGGACTATGGCCGGATCGTCATTATTACAGGTCCGGGTAATAATGGCGGTGATGGGTTTGCCGCAGCTTACTACCTTCGGGGTCGCCGCCTTCCCGTTACAGTTGTCAGTCTGATACCTGTGGCTGCTTTAAGCGATGACATCAAAATCTATGCTGACAGAGCCAGCGAAGCAGGCGCCAAGATACGTGAGGCCTGTTCTGAAACCTGTCTTGCAGAATTGGGGAGGTGGCTGGTTCGGGCTTCGATGGTTGTGGATTGTATGTTTGGTACCGGCTTGAGCAGACCGTTGAAAGGCAGGATGCAAGATGTAGTTGAACGCATGAATGCGACCGATCGCGTGGTGCTCAGCGTCGATATGGTCAGTGGTATTTGCGCAGATACGGGGCGTGTGCTGGGGGGGGCTGTTCGAGCCGACTTTACGCTGCCGATTGCGGCGACCAAATGGGGTCACTGGCTGAATGAAGGGCGTGATTATACCGGCAAGTTGCTGGCTGCTGCCGATATCGGGATTACAGATACGACGATTCAGGAAGCATGGACTGAATCATGTGGCTCTGAGGGTGAGAACTCCGGTTTTTGCGTCAAAAGCAGCAGTGTGATCCATGATGGCTTTCTGGAACAGGCATGGCCCGAGCGTTCGCGTCTTTCGCATAAAGGTAGTTACGGGCATGTCTGGATATTCGGCGGCTCAGTCGGCTTTACCGGTGCGCCGCAATTGGCCGGTCTTGGCGCTTACGCGGCCGGAGCAGGGCTGGCGAGCATCGTTTGTCCGGATGAGGTCTGGCCTGTGATTGCAGCGGCCAATCTGGAAGTGATGGCGCATCCCGAGTCTGCGGCGGACTGGTATGAAGCCGATGCGCTGGTGATCGGGCCGGGCTGGGGTAAATCTCAGCAAAGTCTATTGTCCGCATTGCTGGAAGCAGAGCAACCGCTGGTGATCGATGCTGATGCGCTGAATATTGTTGCAGCTAGTCAGACGTTACAGCAAAAACTGGCAGCCAGAACGCAAATAACAGTGATCACGCCGCACCCGGGCGAAGCAGCCCGATTGCTCGATTTGACAGTTGAGGAAGTGCAGCGTGACCGTAAGAAA
>CAYUBK010000175.1:0-4179 GCA_964442955.1 uncultured Zetaproteobacteria bacterium
CACGCGCGACAGCAAATGAGCATTGGATGCGCCGAACTGGTCGCCCACATGCGAGGATACGCAGGGTTTGATGCCACCTGCGCCGAGCGCAATCAGGCCAAGGCCAAGGGCCAGCCCCAGCGCGGTGTGATCCAGCGCCAGCGCCAGATGCCCCAGACAATAAACCAGCGACAGCAGAATAATGGTGCGATATTTGCCCAGCACGCCATCGGCAATCAGCGCCCCCAGCAGTGGAGTAAAGTAAACAGCCGACACAAATAAATGAAACCATCCCTTGGCTTCATCTTCGTTCATCAGGGCGCTCGCACCATCGGTGGATAACAGGTATTGGGTCATAAACACAATCAGAATGGCGCGCATGCCGTAATAACTGAATCGCTCGGCGGCTTCGTTGCCAATGATATAAGCAATGCCGGGCGGTAGCGCTGTGGTGGCCAGCGGCGCGGTGCGATAATCGGAGGGTGACATACTGGATTGATAACCTGATTCGGTTCACTTGGCAATCAACCCGCTTGGCAATTTTCACGCTTACGTCGGTTCATGCAGATTTAATCAGAGTCAATTTAAGCTTTCGCTTGCGATTGCTTCGGCAAGCGCTTTGGCTCAATATCCAGCCACTTAAAAAAATCTATCATATCCGTATGGAGTTTACATGTCATTACGTTTGACCCTGATACTTGCGCTGCTTGGCAGTTTTTTTATCACCAGCGCCAACGCCACTGAATTACAGCAGGCGAGTTTTGAAAACGGCGCCAAACTGGTGGTGGAAGAAGATCACTCTGCGCCGGTAGCTATGGTACAAATATGGCTCAAAGTCGGCGGACGCGATGAGGTGCCGGGCAAGACCGGGCTGGCGCATGTGTTTGAACATATGATGTTCAAGGGTTCGGCCAAGCTCGCTGCCGGTGAATACAGCAAACGCATTTCGGCCATGGGCGGCAATGATAACGCTTTTACCAGCACCGATTTTACCGCCTTTTTTGAAACAGTACCGGCTGCCCGCGTTGATGAAGTGATCGGCATGGAAGCGGAGCGGTTCTCTCATTTAGCCTTGCGCGATGAGGATTTCCAGAAGGAGATTCGGGTGATTATGGAAGAGCGGCGCATGCGCACCGATGATGACCCGAACAGTCATATGTTTGAGGAATTATCCGCCGCATCGCTGCGGTTGCACCCGTATCGCAACCCGGTCATCGGCTGGATGCAGGATTTGAAGAAGCTGACGATTGAAGATGTGCAGGCATTTTACAAAAAATATTATGTGCCGGGCAATGCCATTGTTGTCGTGGTTGGCGATGTCGATTTTGAGCATGTAAAGAAACAGGTTGCCGCCAGCTTTGGCCGTATGAAGGCAGGCCCGGTATTCCCCCGCTTTAATCCGACCGAGCCGGAACCGTTCGGCCCCAAACGCATCAGCGTGACCTTACCCGCCCAACTGCCGATGCTGGCAATTACCATTCCCGTTCCGGTCTGGAAACCGGGCAAGAATGATGTCGAAGCCGCGTCATTGGCGCTGGCTACCCATATTCTGGCCGGTGGCCGTTCAGCGCGCATGAGCCGCGAACTGGTCGATGAAAAACGGCTGGCATTTTCGGCCAGTGCCGGTTACGACGAATCATCCATGGGGCTCGACCTGTGGTATGCCTATGCCATGCTGGGGCCGAAACAAACCACAGCGGCGTTTGAAAAGGCTTTTTGGGCACTGCTGGATGATATGGCCAAAAAACCGGTGGATGGCAAACGGCTGGCCGCAGCCAAGCGTAATATCACGGCGGCTGAAATATTTGCCCAGGATTCGCTCTATCTGCGTGCCAAGAAAATCGGCCATCTGGAAGTGGTCGGCATTGGCGCGGCCAATCGCGATGACTGGCTCAAGGCCATCAATAAAGTAACGCCGGCAGATATTCAAAAGGCAGTAGTCCGCTGGCTAAAACGGAGCCGATCAACCACCGGCATCCTGACTCCGGAGGTGAAATCATGAGAACATCTATTGTTTCCCCGTTGATCGCTTTTATTCTGTTGCTGTGCGCTGCACAGCAGGTGCAGGCCGTTCCTTCCATCCAGCAGGCCCAACTCGAAAACGGCGTGCGTGTTTTATTGATGGAAGCGCACAATGTCCCGATGGTAGCCATGAAGCTGGACATGCCTGCTGGCAGCCGTTTCGATGCTACGGATAAAGGTGGCACGGCCAGTCTGATGGCTGGCATGTTAGGAGATCATACCGCCAGACATGCACACACGGCATGGGCCGACCTGCTCGATGCCGATGCCATTAAACTGGCCGCAGGCGCGGGTCGTGATGATTTCGGCATGTCGCTGACAGTATTGAAAGACGCACTCAAACCGGGGCTGGATGCGTTTGCTGAAGCACTGTTGCAACCGGGTTGGGATGAGAAGCGCTTTGCCATCTTGAAACATGATTCCATTGCCGCAGCCCAGAAGGCACAAGAGGAACCCGGCGTGCGTGCCGCTGAGGCAGCAGCCGGATTGCTGTTTTCCAAGCATCCGTATGGTCATCGCTCCGGTGGCACAATGGCATCGCTCAAGAATATCGAACTGGCAGACCTGAAAGGCCTGTATCAGCGTCAGATTAAACCTTCGGGCGCAGTGCTGGCGGTCAGCGGTGATATCACCATGGCTGAATTACTACCGCTGCTGAACAATCGACTTTCCGCCTGGAAGGGCAAGGCGGCCAAGGGCTTGATGAATATTGCCACGGCCAAAACTGTAGCCGGAAAATCGCTGGACGTGGCGCTGCCCACCACGCAAATGCTGGTGCAAATGATGCGGCAGGGGCCGGCACGCAGCGATGTAGATTTCTTCCCCGTATTCGTGCTTAACCATATTTTGGGTGGCGGCGGATTTGGTTCCCGCTTGATGGAAGAAGTGCGCGAAAAGCGCGGGCTGGTGTATGGCGTTTATTCCTACTTCCAACCATTAGCGGTGCCCGGCCCGTTTGTGATCACCTTGCAAACCAAAGCCAGTCAGGCCAAACAGGCTGAAGCTGTGGTGCGCGATGTATTGACTGCCATGGCCGCAGGAACCATCACAAAAGAACAGATGCAGGCCAGCAAGGATAATCTGATTGGCGGTTTCGCCCAGCGCATGGATTCCAACCGTGAACGGGTCGGGCTGATTTCAATGATTGGCCTGTACAACCTGCCGCTGGACTACCTGAGCCGCTGGACTGCGCGCGTGCAGGCCGTGACGCTGGATCAGGTCAAGGCACAGGCCGCCAAATATCTCAAACCAGATCAGTGGAACCGCGTCCGGGTGGGCCCGAAAGCCGCACTGTAATTATTTATCTGCGGACGAACTATGCACCACAGAGTACACAGAAGAAAACCAAAGAGAACGGTTCAATGGTTGTGAATCTCTCTGTGTTCCTCTGTGGTGAAAGATGTTCTGCTTTGTTTCGGGTCTGTTCAGTTAAGGTGGCCTAAGTATGCGAATTACTGCCGGAAGCATGCGCGGTCGTGTCATTGCGGTGCCGAATGTACCGGGATTAAGGCCAACGCCATCGAAAGTGCGCCAGGCGTTGTTTAATATCCTTGGCTCGGTGGACGGGTTCCACGTACTCGATCTGTATGCCGGTTCCGGCATGATGGCGCTGGAAGCATTGTCGCGCGGCGCGGCATCGGCTATTTCCATCGAGCAGGATCGCTGTGCCATCAAAGCGCTGCTACAAAGTCGCGATAATTTGAACATGTCGGAGCAATGGTCGATTCAGGTTGGCAGTGTGGAGCAGGGGCTTTCCCGCCTGGCTGGAAAATCTTTTGACCTGATTTTCGCCGACCCGCCGTATGCGCACGGGTTCGCCGAAGCATTGCCGGATTTATTGACGCAGCACAATATTGAATGCGGCCAACTGGTCATCGAGGAATCATCCCGCATCCAGCCGACCTGGCCCGATGGCTGGGTTTGCCAGCAATCCCGGCGTTACGGCGATACCTGTTTGCATTTTCTGATAAACAAACCGGAACAGGTCGATTCATAGCTGCCCCGGTAAATCATGCATTACGAATATGTGTCGGCCATCTCATCGGCAATTTGTCTGAATTCATTTCTCAGATAATCAGGTCCGAGTACCTCCACGCCAGAGCCAAAGCCCAGCAACCACCAGCGCAATTCATTGGTGTCGATTGCAGTGGACTCCAGCAGATAGCTGCCATCATCACA
>CAYUBK010000176.1:0-4158 GCA_964442955.1 uncultured Zetaproteobacteria bacterium
GTTGTTTTTCAAAATTATCCCTAACTGGTGCAAAGGCGCCAAAATCAATCTGTCCAAGGGCAGCAGCAAAACCCGCAATGCCTGGTACATTCTCAGTACCTGAACGTCGTCCACGCTCCTGTCCGCCTCCCGGCGCCAGCTCAAGTGCTTTCATGCCGCGACGCACGATCAATGCGCCTACGCCTTTGGGGCCACCAATCTTGTGGGCCGATAAACTCATGAAATCGGCATCCAGTTGCAGGAAATGAAGCGGTACCTTACCAAGCCCCTGCACGGCATCGACCAGCATCGGTATGCCATGTGATCGGCAATATTCAGCGACCTGTTGAACCGGTTGAATGGCGCCGCTCTCGTTATTAACCAGCATCATGCAGACCATGCGCGTTTCGTCGTTGATGGCTGAAATCACCTGTTCGGCAGTGACGACGCCGTTGGCATCAGGGCGCACGCGCTGGATTTCAAAACCGTGATCAGCAAGCTGCTCTAATGGTTTTAAGACAGCCGGATGTTCAATCGCCGTGCATACGACGCGTCCAGGATCGCACGCCGAAAGTACGCTGTGAATGGCAATATTATTGGATTCAGTGCCGCCGGAAGTGAATACCACGCTGCCGGATTCGCAACCGACATATGCGGCTATCTGATCGCGTGCATCATCGACGATACGGCGTGCAGCACGCCCGGCCCAGTGCAGGCTGGAGGGGTTGCCAGCCGCCTGAGTTGCCGCCCGCATTACTGCATCAAGTGCAGCCTGTACAGGCGGGCAAGTGGCATTACAGTCAAGATACCGCTTCAATTTTCACGGCGCCTTCTGGCAGTTGGTTCGAGGACAGATAATCTTCAATATCTCCGAGTTCAATATGATCCAGCACGGCATCTTTGGCGCAGACCTGTTCGAGACTGACGGCATCGAGAAAACGATAAATATGCTGGCCGAGCGATTCCCATAATTGATGGGTATCGCAACGATTGCCTTTGTGGCAGCCACGTACGCCGTTTTCACACATGGTGGTGCGAACCGGCTCATTCACAGCCCGGATGATTGCAGCGATAGAAATGTCTTTGGCTTCTCTAGCCAGCAAATAACCGCCACCGGGGCCGCGTACAGAGCGAACCAGACCGCTCTCGCGCAAGCAACGGAACAACTGTTCCAGATAAGACAGGGAAATAAACTGGCGCTCAGAAATAGCTGCCAGCGTCACCGGCCCTTTCTGCTGTTTGTTCAAATCTACCATTGCCGAAACGGCATATCGTCCCTTACTTGTTAATCGCATGTGACCTCCATTGGGCTTACAATAACCATGTATGAGGGTCGGATATTATAAAGGAGACTAATTTAGTCAAGTATAATTTTGTCGTGAGGGGTGAAGAGCGAAAGGCGAACTGTGAATGGATGCGAATAAAGTCAAAGGCAAGTGGAAACGTCCTGCCGTTGGGGTAAACTTTATGTTTACCCGCCTTTAATAAAGAAAATTCACACATTTAATATAACCAAAGGCAATGCCTGCCGCCTTACACCTCTCCATTCAGGATTTGCTGCATCTTCATCTGCAGTGTATCCGGTGTATACGGTTTCTGGATGAATCCGGCCAGCCCTTGACCGGCAAAACGGCTGGTGGCCTCCTGCTCGTTGTAGCCTGAGGAGAGGATAACCTTTACCTGCTTGTTGATGCGGCGCAGTTCGGTAAAGCAGCTCTTTCCATCCATCTTCGGCATGGTCATGTCCATCAATACGCCCACGATATCATCCTGATACTTCAGATAGACGCGCACGCCATCAATGCCATCGGTAGCAGTCAATGTCTTAAAACCCATATCTTCCAGCATCATGGCTGCTGTCTCCCGAATCGTCTTCTCATCATCCACGATCAATATTGTGCCGGAACCGCCCCAGTCATCGTTTGATACCGCCTGAGATGAAATGACTTCCGCCTGCTCAGTGGAGATCGGCAATAGCACCTTGAATGTAGTGCCGCGACCCGGCTCGGAATAGACCTTGATCGCCCCATGATGACCGCGCACGATGCCCAGCACTGCGCTCATGCCCAGACCATGACCGGTGAACTTGGTGGTGAAAAACGGTTCAAAGAGCTTGGCCTGCGTATTTTTATCCATGCCGCAGCCGGTATCCGATATCTCCAGATACACATAGCGTCCTGCCGGTAGATGGTCGTCCAGAGATGTGCCGGTCAGATAGGCACTATCTGCCTGCATAACGCCGGTGGCAATGGATATGACACCACTTTTTTCGCCGATGGCATCGGATGCATTGATCACCAGGTTCATGATTACCTGTTGAAGCTGGGCCACATCCGCCTCCACTGCCGGAAGTTGCTCTGTCAGGTGATATTTCAGCACTACGCCCTTGGCAATGGATATCCCCAGCAGCTTTGTAATGCTTTCCACCATCTCCGACAGATCAATCGCCTTAACCACAAAGCGCCCTTTTCCGGAATAGGCTAGCATCTGTTTGCATAATTCGGCGGCTTTCTCACTGGACTCGACAATATTGCCTAGATATTTGGGCATATCATGAGGGTTTTTCAATGCCTTGCGTTCTGCCATGGCGGCATTGCCCATGATGGCGGTGAGAATATTGTTGAAGTCATGCGCGATGCCGCCAGCCAGCACGCCGAGGCTTTCCAGTCTTTGCGCATGCTCCATTTGGGATTGCATCTGCTGACGTTCCTGCTCGGCGGTAATGCGCTTACTTATATCGCGTGCAACGGTAGCGTAATGGGTGATTCCCCCCGTTTTATCCCGATGCGCCAGGAGGACTTGATCTGTGATATACTCTCTTCCATTCCGGCTGAGAAATACGGTTTGACCGTGCCATAATCCTCCCGCGTCACGCAGGACAGGCAACGCATTTTCGGTTAAATGCTGCGCGACTTCAGGCGGATGATAATCCGCTATGGATAGACCGGACAAATCCTCATCTTCGCCGAAGCCCATTATTTTCCGACCTGCTTTGTTCACGAAGGTCGTTTTACCATTCACATCGAACATGGCGACAAAATCCGGGCTGACCTCCAGGATAGCAGCCAGGCGAAGCGTCTCCTGTTCATCCCTTCTGCGTCTGATGACGTTGGCCGCTAAGGCGCCTGCCCGCTCAATCAGAAGAATATCCCGAGCCTCAGGAGCGCATGGTTGTCGATGGTACATGGCAAAAGTGCCAAGCACTAGCTCATCGGCATCCTTGATGGGTTGAGACCAGCAGGCGGCAAGACCGTGCTGCAGGGCGAGCTCCTTATAATCAGCCCACAACGGGTCAGTAGCGATGTCGGCAACGATGACCCGTTCTTTCCTGTACGCTGCCGTACCGCAGGAACCAACGCACGGCCCGATCTTCACGCCGTCAATGGCCTTGCAGTAAGCTGTCGGAAGATCCGGAGCCGCCCCATGAATCAGGTATTTCCCTGCCTCATCCAGCAGCAGAATCGACCCCAGCATGCCGGGCATGTGTCGCTGGATGGCGCACACCAAATCGTCCAGTACTTCAGAGAGAGGGGCCGAACTGTCAAGCGTCTTGATCAATATCTGCTGCTGATCCGAGGCGAACCGCTCGCCTGTAAGCAATATTTTTCTCTCGTTCTTCAGCGCTTCCGTTCTGTGGCGAACCGTTCTACGCAATATGACAATATGCAGTGCGAGCACGGAAAGTAGTAATAAACCCAGCCACCACAGATTATTCCTGATCACCTTCATTATGGATGGTTCGGGTTGATAGAGGAACTCAGAAACCGGATAGTTTGCTGGCAACAGACCCTGCTCTGTATAGGCCTGCGCAATGCGCTGCCAACGGTAGCGGTTCATATAGCCTATGTTGACCACATTTTGCATGATCAGCTCTGCCGATTGACGTGCCTCAAAGAGCAACTGTTCGCGAGACAGGTGTTGCGTATTGTATTTCAGTAGAATCAGATCAATGGCTTCGTCGATATGTTCCAGCGCATCATTCCAGCCACGCTCCGTGGCCTGCATAAAGGCGCGCACGCGTTGCGGATGTTTGCGAATCTCCGCATCGGAGGTGATTACAATATCGCCATAAAAATCCACGCCCTGATTTTTGGGGTAAAAGATGCGGTAGGGCACGCCGAGCCGCTTCAGTTGATGCGGCTGATCGGTTACATAGGCGGCAAAGGCATCGGTTTTGCC
>CAYUBK010000177.1:0-4110 GCA_964442955.1 uncultured Zetaproteobacteria bacterium
CCAAACCTGGTGAGCGCGTGCGTATTTATTACGTCAATGCCAACATCAATATGCCGATTGCAGCCCATCCGATTGCCGGCATCTGGGATCGCGTTTATCCCAATGGCAGCCCGAAGAATGTATTGTATGACATGCAGACTTATGGCTTGCCGGTAGCCTCAGCTTCAGCCATGGATATCGTTTCTCCAAAGGGCAGAGACACTGCCAATGCAATTGTGGATCACACCATGAGCGCAGCTCTGCGCGGTGCTATTACTGTACTGATCAATAGCAAAGCTGCACCGGACGATGCAGGTAAAGGCAACAATATTTTACCACGTTAATAAGCATTTGAATGTATCAGAGAGAGAGGGGGCGACAATGCCCCCTCCTTTTTTATCTTCGGAGAAAAATAAGATGAAAAGTAACAGATATAGAATTACCATTGCAATGCTGATGACGCTGCTATGCAGCAGTCTGTCCATGGCCGCCACATGGACGACTTCGGCAGATCTTCGCGAGCGCTATCAATCTTTTGATAACTTTGATTTTAATTCGGCTCTCAATAGCAATAAATGGGAATTTGATACCCGTCTTTATGTAAAAACCAAGGGTGACTTTGGCCATGGCCTGAGTGTTTTCCTGCAACCTCAGAGTATTTATATTCTCAATCACAGCACAGCCAGAGGCAGGCAGAATTTTTCACAGGCTGATCTGATGCAGGCTTACCTGCAATACGATATCGGCGATGTTGGCCTCAAATTGGGTCGTCAGGAGCTTGTATACGGTGACCAGCGACTGCTGGGAAATTTAGGATGGAAAGATGTGGCGCGCACCTTTGATGGCATCAAGGGCATGTACCATGCCGGGCCTGTTAAACTGGATGTGTTTGCCGTTCATCCGGCTGATATTGTTGCCATGACCCCAAGCGCTACAGCGCCACAGGGCAAGTCACTGGTGACATGGGAAGATCGTCGCCTGATTGGCGTTTATGGCACGTATATGGTTGCTACGAGGAACGGTGTGGATGTCTACTTCATCAACTGGCATCACAATCAGCATGCTGCCGTTGGTAAGGGGCGCAATTTGAATACATTCGGTACGCGCCTGTTTGGCAAATGGAATGGTTTTGATGGCACGGCTGAGACGGCGTTTCAAACTGGAACATGGGCCAACAACGTGTCACAGAAAGCATCAGCCTATGCTGTAAAGGCCGGTTATACATTTGCAATGTGGAAAACCCGATTGGGTATTGAATATGATTATAGCCCCGGTGACGACAAGACCAATGGCACTATACATAAAAACTTCGTATTTCCATTTCATACCAACCATATGCACTATGGCGAAATGGATCGCTTTTCCTGGGGCAACATGAAGGATCTGCGTTTTTCAATGAAAACTTCGCCTTTGAAAGGGCTCACGTTTATCGGCAATGCTCATCTGTTCTATCTGGCTGAAGCCAGAGGTGACTGGTTAAATGTGGTGGGCACAGGAAATGTCTTTGCCGGTGCGCCGGGTTTCACGCAAACCAAAGCGGGCACCGAGATCGATCTGAAACTGGGGTACAGTGTGGGTGCCATCAAAGGCCTGAAACTGGTTGGTCTGTACGGCATCTTCAATCCGGGTGCGGCAGTGTCCGAACGTAATGGTGGCAAGGCTGATTCTGCCAAATTCGGCTATATTTTAGCAAATTATAAGTTCTGATTTACTGAATCCATGGTGGAGCTATTGACGATATGAATATCCGAAATACTCTTTTTTCAGACGTTCACCGGCCGTTTTTTATGGGCGGCGCTGCCTTTGCCGTACTCTCAATCGCTATGTGGTTGGCGCATTTACTGGATATCATGCCGTACGCTCTGCCATTTGCGCAGGCTCGCTTGCATATGGCGCAGATGATTTACTTCTTTTACCCGTTCTTTTTCTTCGGCTTTTTGCTGACTATTTTTCCGCGACTATTGAGCGTGCCTGCTCTCCGGTCCCGGCGTTATGCTCCGATGGCGCTCGGCTTTTTTGTGGCCGCTGTGCTATTCTCTTTCGGACTATATGCAGGCGAGGCATGGGCGTTAGCCGGCGTGCTCCTGGCTGCGATGATCAATATCTGGATTGCTGTCGAGATGCTTTGCATGCTACATCGATCGAAGTATATGCATAAACAGATGCCCGCCTTTATGTGGATAGGCGTAGCGTTTTCCATTCCGGGATTACTGGCTCTTGCGATGTATCTGCACAGCGGTAGCGAATGCTGGGGCGTGATGTCCGAAGCCATCGGCATTTACGGTTTTTTATTCCCCACCATTTATGCAGTCGCTTATCGCATGGTTCCGATTTTCACGGCAGTAAGTGGACGTGATGTTGTGCGCAACCGTTTCGGCCTGCATTTTATGCTGACGTTTTCTCTTGTACGTATGCTGTTGATGATGATGGATCTTCATGCATGGTATTGGCTGGCTGATTTCGGGCTATTCCTTGTGGTTGGCCACCAGTGTTGGCAATGGCGTATCTGGCAGCAAAAACCTTACGTGATTCAGTCCGTGCTTCACTGGGCGCTGCTTTGGTTTCCGTTCGCATTGCTGCTGTCCGCTGGCGTCAATTTTGCCGAATGGCTGAGTGACGATAGTTTTCTGCGGCTGGAACAGGCGGCTTTACACGCCCTTGTTGTTGGCGGTTTCGGCACTTTGCTGCTGGGCATGGCCACGCGGGTGACGCTTGGTCATGCCGGTCGGGCTGTATTTGCAGATGTCTGGACTACGCGACTGTTTCTGGCCTTTCAGATCGTGCCTGTGTTACGCGTGGGTTGCGGGATGTTGAGCGAAACGTGGCCACAATGTGATGTCGGCATTACGTTTTCAGGGCTGGCATGGGTGGTGATTTTCATTCTCTGGAGCTGGCGCTATATCCCCTATTATGTTCAGGTGAAACGGTAAGTTTGATTCAGTAAGGTTTGACCCGGTAACAGCTGATCCCGTGGCGATACCGCCCATCAGCAGAGTCGGCAGTGGCGCTCCAGTTCCATTAAATGAGGCAAAAGCTCGGAATTTTTCTGTATATGGAAAATATAGCGTGGCATATTCTTGTCAGTTGATTGCGCCATAAAAGGCTCTCCCCAAAAACTCAGCAGCGCTTCGGTTCCATCGCTATGATGGTTGTCAGCGAGAATAAATGAAATATTCTTGCTTAGAGCGCACCAACGGGGCTCTCTGACTTTGGCGTGTCCGGCGCAGGCGGCAATCTTTGGCTGCACAACATCTTGCCATAAATCCTTCTGGCTTTCATCGAGAACGAACTGAATCGAAGTGATCATAGGGTTTTCCAACGCAGGTCGAAGCAGTGCGTCGAACAGCGGTTGTGGTTGATACATCGTCAGGCAGACATTGTACCAAACGGCATCCCCTTTCATATGTCGGGAAAATTGTTCACTGGCGGAGCGTAGTTGACGCGGTCCGATCAGAATGATGTCAGGAAGCTTGAGGGCGGCTTGCATTTTACCAACTGCGAGTTCGGTGCGTTCGACCTGCTCAGCGGTCACTTCGTTGCGCGCAGTATGGCGCATGAAGTTGATAAACAAGAGCCCCATCAGAGCAAGCACAATGGGCAGAACGACATGCTCATCCACGATATGCAGTAACTCAAGTATGATAGCGGTTACTGCGGCCAGAATCCCGGCAAGCGCGTCCCATTCATAAGTAATAAATTTTTTGAAATTCATATTTGACTTGATTTCCCCATTGATTCAATCACTTGAGCATAACCTATCAATAAATGCACAAAATTGCGAACAGGTCATACCTCTTGAATACCTAAATCGCACCTCATGGTTGAAACAACGCATAATGCCCGAACCTCACTTTAGACATCTCTTACGAAAAATATCTCGTGCAAAATGTAGAAGAAATTTTTAGAGGAATTGTATTTTGGTAATCAACAGGTTAAGTGTTTATTTTAGCAAAGCAAACCTAGCCACGAATGACACGAATGAACACGAATTAAAAGGCAATATACAGAAGGCGATTTGAAGGTTTTATAATCAGTGTTCATTCGTGAAATCAGTGGCTAGGGTTTTTAGATTTTCCTCGTTGATTCCGGCTATGCTGGGTTAGGGATAAATCAGGGGTATTCCGGGCGGTT
>CAYUBK010000178.1:0-4066 GCA_964442955.1 uncultured Zetaproteobacteria bacterium
AGCAGCCGACCTGCGGTTTGAGGATGCAGCGGCACATCGCGATGAAATTCAGATACTAAAAGGACAGACGACAGATGTATGATTTTCCGGAGCTTACGGAAGCATTGATTCAGGAATGGATCGGAAAACCCGCATGCGTACGAGGGCGCACCCATTTTTCGCAGCACAGGGTGTTAAACGCGCAGGTGGAAGAAGATGGCAGGCTGATTATCGGCGCAGTCAAGGCAAAGGATCAACAGTCAGTCCGGCAATCATTTAGCGTATTGATCAGGCGACTGGCGGCGGGGCGTATGAAGAGCAAGTGTGATTGCGATGAAGGGCGCGATTGTGAGCACGTCGCCGCCGTGTTGCATGCGGTACTGAACGAGCAGAAGCAGACTTCGCTATTCGAACCCGAAGAGCCGGATGAGCCTGCGCCGCAGGCCTTTAATATGTGGTTGGGTATGCTGGATCAGGTCAAGGAAGGCGGCGCTGTCGCCACCGAGTATCCGGAACATATCAAGCAGCGCCTGCTGTATATTCTGGAGCCCGATGGCGACAGGGATGTGCGGCTGAAATTTATATCGGCGCGTATCTTGAAATCCGGTGGTTATGGTATTTCCCAACCTTACGATGCGGCTAATATCCTCACGTATCCGGCACCGAAATATGTGCTGGCCGGTGATGAAAAAATACTCCGGGAAGTGGCCACGGACCGTTCGTTGTCGTCATTGCACGGCTATCGTATCAAGGGTTATGACGGTTTGAAAATTCTCAAGCGGGCATTGAATACAGGCCGTTGCCATTGGCGTAGCAAGGATGCCAAAGCGCTGAAACGGACAGACAAGCGTAGCGGTGAATGGGGTTGGCAGCTGAACAGTCTGGGCGATCAGCATCTGACATTACAAATGCCGGACGGTGAAATGATCGTGCCGACATCGCCGCCGTGGTATATTGATATAGAGCATGCCTTATGCGGCCCGGTAGAAAGCGGCCAGCCGGCTGATGTGGCCGAAATCCTGCTCAATATTCCTCCGGTTGAACTGGATTGCTCCGATGTAGTGATTGATGCGGTGAAGTGGCAGTTACCCGACAATGTGCCCGCGCCGGTTCATCTCCGCCACGATCATCGGCAAGTGCAACCGGTGCCGTTGATTCGGCTTAAATCAGTGTCTGTGCCGCAGCGATGGGGATATCGAACACCTGATCACTGTCATGTGGTGGAGCTGATGTTCGATTATGACGGCAGGATTACCCCCTATGCGGAACTGGCTGAAGCACTGCGCGTGATTCGCGGCGATAAGGTGATTGATTATGCGCGCGACAGGAAGGCTGAGTTCGAGGCGCGCAGGGCGCTCGAAGTTGCCGGCCTGTTCCCGGCACGGGAAGATGATCTGGTCGGCCAGGCCGATTTTCCGGAAAATGCCTTTGTGCTGGCGCGGGACGATAGCTGGCCGGAATGGATGCTGTACGAAATACCCGAACTCAAAGAGCAGGGTTTCAGCGTTGAGGTCAGCGAAGATTTCGAATTCAGGGTGGAGCATGCCGCTTCGTGGGAACTGAATCTCGAGCAGGGAGATGCGGGCATTGCCAGCAGTCTGATGGGGCAGGCCAGCTTTATGGTGACGCTTGATGGCGGCGAAGAAGTTGACTTGATCGATGCGCTGGCACGCTGGGTGGGCGGCAAGCCGGAATTGCTCAAAGCCGACTCTTTGGCGCAGATGAAAGAGAAAGCGCATATTCCATTGCCCCTGCCGGATGGGCGTTTGCTGCCTGCACCGGGTGAGATGGTGGCCAATATCCTGCATTTTATGATGGATGTGTTCGCCGGCGGAAAAACGGT
Source organism: uncultured Zetaproteobacteria bacterium (assembly GCA_964442955.1). Taxonomy (GTDB): domain Bacteria; phylum Pseudomonadota; class Zetaproteobacteria; order Mariprofundales; family Mariprofundaceae; genus Mariprofundus. Next base: position 1,823 of record CAYUBK010000178.1, read on the forward strand.
GGATGTGCAGCTTTCAGCGCCGCAGATGCTGGCACTGGAAAAGAGTCTGGCGGAATCGGCAGCACCAGTGCGCATCAACAGCAGCGTCTGGCTCAAACAGATGCAGCAACTGGTGGATATCGGCAATGTGCCGGAATGCGCGCCGCCAGAGTCGTTGCATGCCGAACTGCGTGATTATCAGCGTGAGGGATTAAGCTGGATGCAGTTTCTGCGTCAGATGAATCTGGCCGGTATTCTGGCCGATGATATGGGGCTGGGGAAAACCGTGCAGGCGCTGGCGCATATCCTGACTGAGAAAGAGCAGGGGCGATTGACCCACCCGGCGCTGGTGCTGGCGCCAACCAGCCTGATGCATAACTGGCGGCGCGAGGCCGAAAAATTTACACCCGGTATGTCCGTGCTGGTGTTGCACGGGCCTGAGCGTGGACAATATTTTGATCAACTGGCCGATTATGATCTGGTGCTGACCACATATCCGTTGCTGGCGCGCGATTTTGAAACGCTCGAAGCGCATAACTGGCATATGCTGATCCTCGATGAGGCGCAATATATCAAAAACCCGAGAGCCAAGGTATCGCAACTGGTGCGCCGCTTGAGCGCGCAACACAAGCTGTGCATGACCGGCACGCCGATGGAAAATCACCTGGGCGAATTATGGGCGCAGTTCGATTTTCTGATGCCGGGTTATCTGCATGATATACGCGGCTTTACGAAATTATTCCGTAAACCGGTTGAAATCGAGGGTGATGCTGCGCGTCAGGATGCACTGAATGTGCGTCTGCGCCCGTTTATGCTGCGCCGCGCCAAGGAAGATGTGGCGCTGGAACTGCCACCGAAAACCGAAATGATTCGCAGTATCGAAATCGAAGGTGCACAGCGACAATTGTATGAAAGCGTACGGCTGGCCATGCAGAAACGGGTGCGTGATGCGGTGGCGACGATGGGCTCCGGGCAGAGTCAGATTGTGGTGCTCGATGCTTTGCTGAAAATGCGGCAGGTATGCTGCGATCCACGTCTGGTTCACGGCCTGCAGGGTGAGCCACCGGCATCGGCCAAGTTACAGATGTTGATGGAAATGCTGCCCGAAATGATTGAGGAGGGCAGAAGGGTACTGTTATTTTCCCAGTTTACCTCCATGTTACGATTGATAGAAGACGAGGTCAGCCGGCTCGGCATCGCCTATGTGAAATTAACCGGCAAAACAACAGATCGGCAGACGCCGATTGAGTCGTTCCAGAATGAAGAAGTCCCGCTGTTTTTAATCAGTCTGAAGGCCGGCGGCGTTGGTCTGAATCTGACTGCGGCTGACACGGTGATTCATTTCGATCCATGGTGGAATCCGGCGGCTGAAACACAGGCCACGGATCGCGCCCATCGCATCGGTCAGGATAAGGCGGTATTTGTTTATAAGCTGATTACCGAGGGCACGGTGGAAGAAAAAATTCTTGAACTGCAGGAACGCAAGCGTGCACTGGCCAATGCGATTCATCAAAAGGGTGCCGGCAAAAAAGCACTATGGTCGAAAGAGGAGCTTGATAGCCTGTTTACTCCATTGAGCTGACAATAAATTGACCGCAAGCTTTTGTACGGCAGGCTGTGCTCATGCCCCATTTAGTTTTGATCGACGGACCCAATTACGTATTTCGCGCGTTTCATGCGGTGAAGCACAACCTCACCAATTCAAAAGGTGAACCGACTAACGCTATTTTCGGTTATGTGCAGATGTTGCGCAGTATTCTCAAGGATCTGAGTCCGACCCATGTCGCCGTCGCATTCGACCCCAAAGGCGGCACGTTTCGCAATCAGATGTACGCCGATTACAAGGCGCACAGGCCGCCAATGCCGGAAGAGCTGGCGGCGCAATGGCCTGCCGTGTTTGATGTTACCGATGCCTTCAAGCTCAATCGCATCTGCATCGAGAACTATGAAGCGGATGATGTGATTGCCACACTGGCCCGGCAGGCAGAGGCCAAAGGTTGGGATGTGACTATCGTTTCAACCGACAAGGATTTGATGCAGTTGATCAGCGATAAGGTGTGGATGCTCGATACCATGCGCAAAAAGGATTACGGCGCCGATGAGGTGAAAGAAAAATGGGGGGTGGGGCCGGAGCGTATTCACGATCTGCTGGCGCTGGCCGGTGATTCGGCGGACAACATTCCCGGCGTACCCGGTATTGGCCCGAAAACAGCCGTGTTGTTGCTGGAGGCTTATGGTGATCTGGAAGGTGTGCTGGCTCGGGCC
>CAYUBK010000179.1:0-4004 GCA_964442955.1 uncultured Zetaproteobacteria bacterium
GCGCATAAAAAAATATCCCGAACGGGAGGGGACGTGGATTACTTCGGGCATCCTGCCCTTCGCCCCTGCGGGGCCGTCGCTGAAGCGACGTTCAATCCAGCTATCCTGCTGGATTGTCGAACCGGAGGAACTTATGCGGAGTTCTCACAATCAGATCAAAAAAGGGCCCCGAACGGGGCCCTTTTTTGATCTGGCTGGGGGACGTGGATTCGAACCACGATTGACGGTGTCAGAGACCGCTGTCCTACCATTAGACGATCCCCCATTTCTGAGGCGCGCAACATAATGCGATTTCAGTTGTCCGTCAAATTCTATTCTTTAACCTGAACTATTCTATGCATGAATCGCCATGATGATTGCGCCGGAATAAAAAAACGGGCTGCCGAAGCAGCCCGTTTTCGAGGTGCACACAATGATGGCTTTTTACAAAGTCATCATTATTGAACGCGCAGTTCTACACGGCGGTTCTGGGCTCTGCCCGCTTTAGTACCGTTGCTGGCTACAGGGCTGGATTCACCATATCCCTTCGAAGTCAGACGGGAGGCAACAATACCGTGAGATACCAGATACGACATGACGCTGGCCGCACGACGATCTGACAGAGCCTGATTATACTCATCTGAAGCACTGCTGTCGGTATGTGCTGCAACTTCCACCTTGATGCTGGCGCGACGTTTCAGTGTAGCAACGGCTTTATCAAGAATAGCTGCTGCAGTCGGTGTAATGTCGGCTTTGTCATTATGGAAGCGAATACCATTAAGTTTGATGATTTCAGGTTTACAGCCTTTTGCGGCTTTAGCACGGGCCTGTTTGGCTTTGGATTCTGCTGTTGCAACCAGTTCGGCATTTTCATCCGGATGGATGTCATGCTCAGTAAGTTCATGGGCTGCCCAGTACAGGTTGGCAACGGCTTGCGCCTGCAGTTTGGGGGCGCATTGTTCAGCGCCGGCTGCTTTGGCGGAAGCAATAGCAGTACGCGCATTGGATAATTCATCAATACTGACGTCCGGCCTGACTGTGGCACATGCGGTGAGCGACAAAGCTGCGGCAAAAAGAATAATACGATTCATCATTTTTCACCTCCAGCCTGACTTGCATGTTCTTCAGCCATTTCCATAAAAGACCTGGCAGCATTTAAATCATGCTGGCCAATTTCATCTTCTGCAATTCCAGCCAATTCACGCGCCAGATGCGCATGGTAGCTATTGTTTCCTTGTAGTTCTGCCCTCACTGATGCTGCGCGATCTTCAACGCCGGCAGCACTGGCCGTTATTGAAAATGCAAACAGCGTAAAAAAGCATAATAGAATTTTCATGTATCCTCCTCCTGATTTGATGTCTCCAGTATAGCAAGTATTTTTATAATGTAAAAAGTGAATTGACTGGCGGATTAGCGCGTACGCAATTCAACCCTTCGGTTTTTCGCCATTCCAGCCTTCGTATCGTTACTCGCAACAGGGTGGCTTTCGCCATAAGGTTTGATCGTCAGGCGTTTGGCGCTGACGCCATCTTTGACCAGAAAGTGCTCGACACTGGAGGCACGTTTTTTGGATAATGTCATATTAAATGCATCGGTATTACGGCTGTCAGCGTGCCCTGCAATTTCAACCTGTAAGGCGGCATCTTTTTTTAATGCTCCGGAGGCCTTGCCGAGAATAGATTTAGCGGTGCGATTTAGTGCTGCGCTCCGGGTGGCGAAATGAACGACGCTCATCACTGTATATGCTGGCTTGGCCGGCGTGGGTTCAGTTCGATGTGTTTTTGCTGCACAAGCAGACAAAGTCAGTGCTGCTGCTAGCACCAGTAAATGAATTTTTATCATAACCCCTCCTGATTGATGAACTCAGGAAAATATCACAGAATCTGTGAATGTGAATCAATCTAAAGCACCACACTCACATCATTTAATCCGCATCATTCGACCTGAGCTCTTGCATAAATAACATGCATAAATGCTTCATGTTGTTTATTCAATCGTTGGGTAGTTACAAACGCGACTTGCGGCGCTTTCAGGCTTGATGACGCAATGCTTCAAGTTCACGCACGATCGCTTTGCGCCTGAGCAGCAGGCTAATATGACCGCCGCCGTATTGATGCCATAAATGCGCTGCACGCAGTCCGGCCATTAGCAGCGCACGCACGCGTTGGGTGTTGGCGCTCTGGCTCAGGTATTCCGATTTGCCGCGTACGATAATGCGCGGTTTCATATTACTGATCGTTTCGCCATACAAATCAGCAATGGCGGCAACGATATTATTGTGCATGGCATCACCAAAGTATTGGCGTTGGGCAGATATGCGATGCATGCCGTCAGCCAGCTTTTGACGCGTGGCGCTATCCTTGGCAAGGCGTCGCTCCAGTGTCATCAGGCCACCGCTGTACACCATCAGCGATTTTGCCTGCTGTAAATCGCTGCCTTGTAACAGCCGGGTGCAAATGCGCAGGCCGGTATGAAGCGCTGCTGCACCGCCGTATATTTCGGATACCGCATGTTCGTGACGGGCCTCGCAAAAAAGGCTATCCATAAGCACCTTGCAATCTTCAGCATCGACGATTCCTTTGCGGGCGATACGGTCAACCAGATAGACTGCCTGCGTCAGGGCAGCGAGAGCTGCGGCGCGCTGGTTTAAATCGGATGTATGAGAAGACATGCGCCAATGCTGGATGTATGAAGGGAGATGCTCAAGTGAACAATGAAATACGCAAGATCGCCGCCGAATGTCTGTTGATGCGGGATGCGGACGAAAAAATATCCGGTGTTCGCACTCTGGCCCGGCAATGGGGTAGTCGGGAACTTCACCTGGATGCTATGGCAATCATGCCAGCAGTTGACGTGCCGGGCAGACCGGAGCGACCGCGATTGAGCCGCGCCAATAAAATGCCCCGGCGCGGCTTTGGCACGATAGAGGGTCGCGCCATTATGATGCATGCGATTGCGCATATTGAGTTTAATGCCATCAATCTGGCGCTCGATGCAGTGCAGCGTTTTCCGGATATGCCGGAATCCTACTACAGCGACTGGCTTCAGGTGGCACTGGAAGAGGCTTATCACTTTGAACTGATTCGCGCCCATTTGCGTCATTTGGGCGGCGAATATGGCGATTATGATGCGCATGGCGGTTTATGGGAGATGTGCGAAAAAACAGCCCATGATGTATTGACGCGCATGGCGCTGGTGCCGCGCGTACTCGAAGCGCGCGGGCTGGATGTGACGCCCGGCATTCAGCAGAAACTGGCGCAGGCTGGTGATGATAATGCGGTCAGTATTCTCGATATTATTTTGCGCGATGAAATTGGCCATGTGAAAATCGGCAACCACTGGTTTCGCTATTGTTGTAAACAGAAAGGGCTGGGTCCGGTTGTGACGTTCACCGAACTGCTGGCTGAATATTATCCCAAGGGGTTAATGGGGCCATATAATATGGTGGCGCGTGAGCAGGCCGGATTTTCTAAACAGGAAATGGCTTTTCTCACGGGCTCCTGAAGGTTGAAAATATTTCCTGAAATTTCTGGCGCAGCGTAGTAAGGCGGTATGGTTTCTGAATGAATCCAGCCAAGCCTTTGCCTGCAAAGTGGCTGGTGGCTTCCTGCTCATTATAACCGCTGGATAGAATTACTTTGGCATTGGCATCAATGCGGCGCATTTCCCGGAAAGCAGTTTTGCCATCCATTCTGGGCATGGTCATATCCAGCAGGACGGCATGAATTTTATCATGCAAACGTTCAAAGATTTCAACCGCCTCGATGCCATCGCTGGCCGTGCAAACGTCAAAGCCGATATCTTCGAGCATCAGTCGAGCGGTTTGCCTTAAACCCTCTTCATCATCAACAACCAGAATCAGGCCATGCCCCATCCATGGCTGTTGGGATGCAGTATGATTCCGGGTGTTATCCGGCTGTGCTGTTTCTGATGCTATCGGAAACAATACCTTGAAGGTGGTACCTTTGCCTGGCTCGGAATATACTTTAATGGCGCCATGATGGCCGCGTACGATGCCAAGGATG